>JAFTUS010000137.1 GCA_017466125.1 Lentisphaeria bacterium
AAATCCGTTCAAAAGGGTATAAGTTCCTCGATGAACTCTTGTTCAATGGAGAGTATTTCTGCCATAAAGCAGACCTTTCCGACCGTTCTCTGCTGGAAAAATCCGGAACGGACAGCATCGAAAAATACTGGAACGATGAGTCCAAAGAGATCAAGTATCAAATCGCAGACGGATGCGGTATCGATGCCCCTCTTGCCCAGATGTATGCCACGTTATACGGACTTGACCCGGTGTTTGAAAAAGAGAAACTTCACAGCACTCTGCAATCGATCTTCAAATACAATTTCAAGTGTATGCGCGATGTGGTGAATTTGTGGCGCATCTTCTCGCTGAACGATGAAAAAGGTGTGCTTATCTGCACATGGCCGCACAACAACAAACCCGCCATTCCCCTTACCTACAACACCGAAACCATGACCGGGTTTGAATATGCTTTTGCAGTTCAACTTGCCGCCGAAGGCATGGTGGAACAGGCTTTGGAGATCACCGCCGCCATCCGTGACCGTTTCGACGGCAGAAAACGCAATCCGTGGAACGAGATCGAATGCGGCAGCAACTACGCCCGCAGTATGACCGCTTACGGACTTCTGCCTGCGTTGAGCGGTTTCCGCTTCGACCGCCGCAGAGGGATGCTCGGTTTTTCCCCGAAACTTCCCGTATACAGCAGTTTCTGGGCATTGGGCAGCGCATGGGGAACATTCTCACAAACCGCCCAAAAGGCAGAACTGACGCTCGCCCATGGCGAATTTCAACTGAATGAACTGCTGCTCTCCGCAGAAATCAAAACCTTGTATTTGAACGGGGAAGCAGTAACGCTCCCGTTGAAACTCAAAGCAGACGACCGTCTGTCGGCAGAGTTCTGCTGATACATCACAGCCACGCCCCGTCTTTGAAGGAAAGACGGGCATCGTCGGCGGGGTAGAGTTTGCTCAACTTCTCGCGTTCATCGTAACGCACCAGAAACGCCCGGTTGCGGCGGTCGAGCCATTTTCCCGGCACCAGGCGCAGACGGGTCGCCAATACCGGCAGGGGTTCTTTGTTTTCCAGAAACGGCAGCGGGGTATGTTCGGCAAAGAGGGCAAGACTTTTGCCGTCCAGTTCGGGGGCGGGTTCGACACAGGAGAGTCCGTATTCTTTCAACAGCATCGCCGCTCTGGAGTTGCACACCGGCAGGGGGAAACAACTTCCGATACGGATGTTTTCCAGATTTTTGAGCAGTTCCAAGCCGTGAATACCGCCGATGATGAAAAAACGGACTCCGGAGTCATAGGCTTTCTGAATACGCTTTTTCTCCTCCTCCAGAGCGTCTTGCGGGATAAAACCCGGTATCTGATAACTCTTTCCGTCGGGGAGCGGCATTTCCGTTTTTGCTGAACTCTTGTAATCACAGAAAAACTGCATCAGTTTCTGCGGAATAAAATCGAATTTTTCAGTCAGCGAAAGACGTTCTTCCGCCCACTGCCAGAACTCGCGCCGCAACTGCTTGCAAGTGCTGGCGGGAACGAAAAATGCCCCCTGTACCGAACAATTCATCTCCCCAGCCGCCCAGGGTGCGGGTATGCCTGCGGAAAACTCCCGCAGTGCCTGTTCGCGGCTGAAAGGACGGTTGCCGGCAGGGGTGAAAACGACCTCTTTTTCCCAAACTTCCGCAATATTTTCACAACGGATGCGCCAACGCTTTTCCGACAGTTCCATATTGAGAGAGACCGGATAACGCCGCGGCGGGAGAGCCGCCGTCTGACGGCTGAAATCAAAGCCGTTCTCCCCGATCTTGTAAAGCAGAAAGCCCTTTTCCGCCTTGAAATCACCCGGCAGAAATCCCCGTTTCCCAGCCTGAAGCAGTGTTGCGGGCACTCCCGGAGCAGACTCCATACGGATCAGCGAAAAACTCTCCCCCTCCCCTCCGTCCGGCGGAACCAGCCGCAGACGGTCGCCGAGATGCAGACGGTTGAGAGTCCGCACCATAATGCCTTTGGAAGTTACTTTTTCCACTTGCGCCGATGCGGTACCGAATGCACCGATGCGTTTGGTGTCGAGCAGCGTTTTCCAGTTGCGTCCGCTGTAAAACCCCGATGAGGGATTGCGGGTCGCTGTGGAGCGGAGCAGCTGTTCCGCCTCCTCCCGCACCTTGCGGGGCGTTTCGGGCAGAGCGTCGAGCATCATGCGGTAGGCCCGGACGGTCTTCCAGACGTAATCGGGCGAACGCAAACGCCCTTCGATCTTCAGCGAAGCGATCCCCATTTGGGCAAATTCCGAAACCAGATCAAGTCCGTAAAGGTCTTTGGGCGAAAGGGCGAACTCTTCGCCGTTGGCAGTCTGCCACGCACGGCGGCAGGGCTGTTTGCACTTGCCGCGGTTGCCGCTCCAGCCGCCCATGCAAGAGGAGAGCAGACATCTTCCGGAAAGGGAACAGCAAAGTGAACCATGCACAAAAACCTCCAGTTCCACCGTTGAAACTGCGGCGATCTTCCGCAGTTCCTCCAGCGTCAACTGCCGTTCAAGGATAACCCGTTTCAACCCCATGTCCGCCGCTGCGGCGACCCCGGCGGAGTTGTGTATCCCCATCTGGGTCGAACCGTGAAGTACAAGTTGCGGAAAATATTCTTTCACCAACTGCACCACGCCGGGATCCTGTACGATCAGGGCATCGGGCGAAAGTTTGACCAACTCCCCCAGATACTCCATGACCTGCGGCAGTTCGTTTTCTTTGATAAGGGTATTGAGCGTCAGATAGAGTTTGCGCCCCTTGCTGCGGGCAAATTCCAGAACCTTCCCCAATGTTTCGGGCGTAAAGTTTTCCGCCCGTTCCCGTGCGTTGAACTTGCCGAGGCCGCAATAAACGGCATCTGCCCCCGCTTCATAAGCGGCGACGGCAGTTTCGGCATTTCCGGCAGGGGCGAGCAGTTCAGGCAGTTTCACGGTCAAATCTCCAGAAAATCTTCCAGTTCCGTAAGACAGCGGCAGGAATTTTCCGTTACAACAACGAGGTCTTCCAGACGGATGCCGCCCCATTCGGGATAGTAGAGTCCCGGTTCGACCGTAACGATCTCGCCGCCTTTGAGCGGCTTGCTGTTGCGGGGCGAAAGGCGGGGGGCTTCATGGATATCCAGCCCCACCCCGTGACCGAGTCCGTGGAAGAAGCCGAAGTCGCCCTTTTCGCCGTGTCCGGAGTAAAAATGATTTTTCTCCATGACCGCCACAGCGATATTGTGGATTTTTGCCGGATCAGCCCCGGCACGGACTGCCGCTTTGCAGTTTTCACGGGCGGTCAGAACCGTTTCGTATGCCCGCTTGACAATATCCGATGCTCTGCCCCGGACTACGGTACGGGTCAGATCCCCCCAGTAACCGGAACTTGCGGAACGGGGAAAAATATCCATGACGATCGGCATATCGGCGGGCAGATGACCGCTGCCGGTATTGTGGGGCTGTGCCCCCTGCAAGCCTCCGGCACAGATCGTACCGGTCGGCAGCATCCCCAGCCGCACCATGGCGATATCGATTTCGGAGCGGAGCAATTCGCTGGTCAGCGGTTCGCCTTTCCAGTAGAGCATACGATCTTTGCTGATCTCCGTTTCCCGGAGGATCTCAAAGGCACGGCGGCACCCCGCCTCCCCTGCCCGCTGGGAGAGGATCACCTGTTGGATCTCATCTTCTTTTTTGAATTCCCGTTCCGGAAAGAAGGTTCCATCAAACGGCACGACAGAGATACCCGCCGCCCTTAATTTTTCAGCCATGCCGAGCGGAAAATCCTGCGGCACACAGAAGCCGTCCGTATGCAGTTCTGCGGCAAGATTACGCAAGATCTCCACCCGGTCGGGGCCGCCGAGTTCGCTTTCGGCACGGACGGCGACACCGGCTTTTGCCTGAGCGCAGGCGCGGTTGTATTCCAGAGCCGAACAGATCACGCCGCGGTTTTCCCCCGCTTCGTAATAGAAAAAGTCATCCGGCGTGGAAAATCCCGCCGCATAACGTATATCGGAGCAAGTTTCCCCCGATGCAAGGATCATTTTGACATTTTTTGGCATTTCTCTTACGCTTTCATTTGCAAAAAACCACAAGTGATTGTAAATTTATATAAAATAACATTGTTTTATCACAGTTTCAAGAAAAGAAAGAGAACTTTTTTATGATGAATTATCTGCCCTGGGCAATGCTCGCCGGAGCCTATCTTATCGGCTCTATTCCCTTCGGTCTTCTGATCGGCAAATGTTACGGTATCGACATCCGCAAAGTCGGCAGCTGCAATATCGGTGCAACCAACGTCACCCGTACGGTCGGAAAATGGCAGGGAAAACTCTGTTTCTTTCTGGATTTCCTCAAAGGCGCACTGCCGACGGCGGCGAGTATCTTTTTCCTCTTTCCCGGCAATGCGTGGATGGCTTTGGGCGTGGCGGCGTTGACGATCACCGGACACATGTTCCCGGTTTTCCTGAAATTCAAAGGCGGCAAAGGCATCTCCACTGCGGCGGGGGCCGCGCTGGTGCTGGCTCCTTATCCGCTGATCGTGGCACTGGTCTGCTGGATCACGGTTTTCAAAATCAGCCGTTTCGTTTCGCTCGCCAGCATCTTTGCGGCGGCGATGCTTCCGGTGCTGGCTCTGTTTTTCGGCAGGATCGGCTTCGGCAATGAAATCAGCCTCTCCAGGCAGGTGCAGTTGTTTTTCATCATCATCGGCATCGTAGCGGTCGCCCGTCACCACGCCAATATCAAGCGTCTGCTGGAAGGCACCGAAAACCGTTTTGAGAAAAAATCTGCGGAGGATGAGAAATGAAAATCACTGTTCTGAGCGACGGCGGCTGGGGAACAGCACTTGCTGTGAACTTGCTCAACAACGGTCACGATGTGACCATGTGGGGGGCTTTCCCGGAATACCTCGATCAAATGGAGAAAACCCGTGAAAATGTAAAATTTCTCAAGGGGGTCACTCTGCCTGAAACCTTGAAATTTGAAGCCGATATGGAAAAAGCCACAGCCGGCAGCACCATTCTGCTTCTGGCAACACCGACCCAGTATCTGCGGAGCGTACTCAACACGCTGAAGCCCTTTTTCGACCCTGAAAAATATCTGCTGGTCAACGTGGCAAAAGGAATTGAAGTCGATTCGTGGCTGCGCATCAGTGAAATGGTCACTGAAGTTCTCGGCGAAAACCGTTATGTGGTGCTTTCGGGCCCCAGTCATGCGGAGGAGGTCGCCCGCCATGTGCCGACGGTCGTGACGGCGGCATCCTGCAATGCGGCGGATGCAGAGACGGTCCAACAGGTCTTTTCCAGTCCGGTCTTCCGGGTCTACACGTCCGGCGATGTGGTCGGTGTGGAACTGGGCGGTGCGCTGAAAAACGTCATGGCGATCGCCGCCGGAATGATCGACGGCATGAAACTCGGCGACAACCCCAAAGCCGCCATGATGACCCGCGGCATTACTGAAATGGGCCGTCTGGGTGCATTGCTCGGCGGGGATGCCGCGACTTTTTCCGGCTTGAGCGGCATCGGCGATTTGATCGTAACTTGCACCAGCGGTCACAGCCGCAACCGTTACGTCGGCGAAGAACTGGGCAAAGGACGCACGCTTGCGGAGATCCTTGAAGAGATGGGCATGGTCGTTGCCGAAGGCGTTCCGACGGCAAAAGGAGCATACACGCTCGCCCGCAAAATCAATGCCGAAACGCCGATCATCGATGAAATTTACGCGATCCTCTACGAGAACGGCGATGTCAGGCACTCCATCAGCAAACTGATGAACCGCCCTCCCCGCAGCGAAGAACGCTGAAACAACGGCACAGAGTTATTCTGCTCCCCGGATCGCTGTCGCATAAATCCGGAAGATGCGTATTTATTACTCTTCTGTAACGACCCGGTCTTTCACAAAGGCGAAGTAGAGCGCAGGAATAACATAGAGCGTCAGGAGCGAGGCAAAGAGCAGCCCGCCGACGACACCGACACCGCAACTGGAACGCAGTTCTGAACCGAGCCCCGTACCGAATGCCATCGGCAGCATGCCCGCTACTGAAGCGATACTGGTCATTACGATCGGGCGGAACTTTGACTCCGTCGCCTCAAGCATCGCTTTATGGGTGGAAAGTCCGGTCTTCTGAAGTGCGGCACATTCGTCCAAAATCAGAATGGCGTTATTCACGACGATACCGATCATCATCACACCGCCCAGCAAGCCCATCATGGACATCGACATTCCCAATGCCCACAGCGTAAGGTACATGCCGAGAAACCCCAGCGGCACGGTGAACATGATCAGGAAAGGACGCGTCCACGACTCCATGATCGCGGCGATCAGCAGATAAGTCAGCACTGCCGCCAGCGCGATAACGCTCCAGAACTCACGTGCCGTCTCTTTCATCATTTCTACACTGCCGCTCATGCGAACGCCGTACCCGGGGGGCAGTGCTTCACGCGCCATCTGCCCGATGGCATCCGAAACCGGTCCCAGAGCCATTCCGGGGGCGGTGTTGGCGTAGAGCCACATGGTACGGACTTTATCGTAACGGTTGATAAGCACCGGGCGGGTGTCTTCGGTGATGTCGGCAAGAACTTCAGTGCTGAGCGGATTATCCCCTTTGTTGGCGGGAGCATTCTGCCGCAGTTGGCTTTCGCCGTACTCCTTGCGGTTGCGCACGCGGATATCAAACGTTCTGGCTCCGCTGCGGAAGTCGCCGACTTCGGTGCCGTCAAGAGAACCGCGCAAGTAGTTGTAAAGTTCCTCCGCCGAAATCCCGAGGTTCTGCAAAACAGTACGGTTCGGAGTGATGTTGATATTGGGTTTGCGTTCCCGGCGGCTGGAGTCCACGTCACGGGTCAGGCTCATGGTGGAAAGTTTCTCCATGATCTGCATTTCCGCCTCTTCCAGCACGTTCAGATCAGGACCGTTCAACACGCAGTTGATCTCCGCACCGCTGCCGCCGAATGTGGCGGGAATGGAGAGGGTCACACGGCAGTTGTCCAGATAGGAGAGTTCCTTGCGCAAAATCGCCTGCAAGTCGTAAATGCTCTCTTTGCGTTCATACTTCTCGGTGGTTTTGAGATTGATCTGTGCCAGATAGACGGCGGACCCCACCTGTCCGCGCCCCGCATTGGCATCGCCGACCGAGATGGTCATACCCTTGATAAAATCGTATTTTTTCAAGTGATCGACCGCTTCCCGCACCAGTTTGTCAGTGGTTTCAAGGTTGTAGTTGGTCGGAAATTCAAACTTGATGCGGATCTCCCCCTGGTCGCAGAAGGGCAGAAAGGAGAGCCCTACCTGCGGCACGATAAAAAAGTAGATCAATGCTGAACCAATCACGACCCCGATCAAAATCTTTTTGGGGTGTTTGCCCGTCCATTCGATACTCCGGTTGAATTTCCGGCACAGCCAGTCATAACCGATGTCCCAGGGGCGGAAGAAACGGTCAAGCAGCCCCTGTTTCTTTTCGCTCTCTCCTTTTTTTGTTTTGAGCAAAACGCAGGCGAGAATGGGGGTCAGCGTAAAACTGATAAAGAGGGATACCAGTGTCGCGGCTACCATCACGCCTGCGAAAGGTTTCATAAGACTCCCGATACGGGTCGTCATCATCATCACCGGAACAAACACCACCACGTTGGTCAGGGCACTGGCGGAAACAGCGGCGATCACTTCGCCCGTTCCCCTTTCTGCCGCAACTTTCAGCGGTTCATTGCGGTCAAGGTGTTTGAAAATATTTTCAATGACCACAATGGAGTTGGTCACCAGCACACCTACGGAACACCCCAGCGCAAGCAGAGTCATGATGTTGAAGGAGTAATCCAGATACTTCATCAGCGCAAAAGTCACAATGACCGAAATCGGCATGGAGACCATGACGATAAACGTGGAGCGGGGTTCGTGCAGAAAGAGGAAGAGCAGTACCGCCGTAAGAACGATACCCATGATGATACTGCTCCACGCATCATCCACAGACGCCTGAATAAATGTACCGGCATCTTTGAACCATACCAGTTCCATGCCTGACGGCAGAAGTCCGCTGGATTTTAGCCGTTCAAACTCCTTGCGGATGCCCTTGATCACTTCAATGGCGTTGGCTTCGCCTTTTTTCACGATGGTGAAGCGGGCGGCGGGTCTGCCGTCCACATAGGCCTTACTGCGGGCCTCGCGGCTTTGGAGTTTGACTTCTGCAACGTCCCGCAGATAGATGCGTTTGTTTTCAAACGTACCGATTTCGAGCGATTTGATCTCTTCAAAACTCTTGAAGTCGCCGTCGAAGGTAACATTTTTCTCGTTCTGGTCGAACTGGACACGCCCCAGCGGTTTGCGCACGTTGTTCGCCTTGAGTTTGTTTATCACCGTATTGACGGAGATATTCATGGCACTGAGTTTGGCGCGGTCGAGCAAGACGTGTATCTGCATTTCGTTGGCACCGTAAACACGCACCTGTCCCACGCCGGGAACGGCGGAGAAGCGGTCGGCGATGCTGTCATCGGCAAAGTCATAAAGGTCATCCTGCGTGCGGTCGCCCACCAGAAACGCCTGTACCACGGTAGTGGCGTTGGTGTCGATCTTGCGGATGACCGGCTCATTGGCTCCGTCCGGAAAGTCGTCACGGATGCGGTTGATCGCCTCACGGATATCTGTTGCGGCAATATCCACATCGGTTCCCATATTGAACTCCAACTGGATACGCGCTTCATCCTCCATGGCAAGACTGGTGACGTGTTTGATTCCGTCCAGCGATGAGACGGCATCTTCGATGCGTTTGACCACTTCCACCTCAATTTCGGTGGGGCTGGCTCCCTGATATTCGCAGCGCACCAGCACGGTCGGGATCTCCATATTGGGCAGGAGGTCAATGCTCAATTTCGGGTAGAAACTCGCACCGATCATCACCAGCACGATGATAAATGCCGACATGGCAATGGGGCGCTGTACGGACCATCTGCTTAAAAACATACCGGACACCTCTTACTTTTTGATGATCTGAACTTTGGAGCCGTTATTGACGTAAGTCTGCCCCGTGACGATGACCTGTTTGCCCAACAGTTCCTGGGCATTTTCGATCTCGCAGTAACTGCCGTCGATGATACCCTGTTTGACAACAACGCTTTCGGCGCGCTGTTTGTCATTTGCCGTAAAGACGATGCGGCGGTTGTTGGCGCGGAGCAGTACGGCATCGGTCGGCAGGGCGTAAGTTTCTTTTTCTTCAAGAACGATATTAAGTTCGCAAAGCATTCCTGAAATGACACGGGTCTCTTTCGGCACAAGGATCTTCAGTTCAAATGTACGGCTGGAGGGATCGACACCGGGAGCCTTGTAAGTGACGACGGCCTTGCCTTTGATATTGCCCTGCTGATCCAGCAGATGCACAACGGTTTTTCCGACGGTGATTTTGTGATAATAGACTGCGCTGATGTGGCAGACGATCTCAAAGGCGGTATGATTTTCCAGTTTCAGGATCTTCTGACCGACTGAAACATACTCATTTTCTTCGGGATAAGTTTCAGTAACAACGCAATCAAAAGGGGCTTTGATCACGGAGTCTTCCAGATTTTTTCTGGCAATGGCAAGATTGCTCTCGGACTGCTTCAACTGCGCTTCGGCACTGAGGATGCCTGCTTTGGCGTTCTGAACATTTTTTTCTGCGGTTTTGAATTCGGTTTCCGCCGTTTCAAAACTGGCAAGACTGACGGCGTGGGACTGTTTCAGCCGCAGGGCGCGTTCATAGTCGGACTGCGCCTGTTTGAATTGGATCTCGGCGGTACTCAAGGCAAGTTTCCGGGCGTGGAGGTCGGCTTTTTTCACCCGTATTTCATCCTCTTTGACGATGACCTGATTTTTGAGGATCTGGCGGTCGATGCCGAAAAGCATATCTCCCTTTTTGCGGACGTCGCCCTCTGAAACTTTCATAACTTCAAGCGTACCGCTGATTTTTGCGGAAAGGGTGGCGTATTGGAGCGGCGTAACGATGCCCTGCACGGGGATCTGACTGCGCAGAACCCGCTTCTGCGGCTGTTCAACAGTTACGCGGGTCACGCGTTCAGCGCGTGCGGCTTTCTCCTTTTTGCATCCGGCAGTGCCAAGCAAAAGTCCGGAAATCAACACTCCGGAAGTGATCATTGCAACTTTTTTCATTAGGAACTCCTTACTATTTTGTTTATAAAAACATTAATATAACCGTATAACGTAAAAAAAAAAGATTTATTGTAAAAAAACATAAAAAAATGTCATTTTTTCTTACAATAACCAAAATATCATCAACCCCAAGCCCAATGCAGAATTTGAAAAGGGGCGGCAAAAGACAATTTGAACTGACAGTGAAACGAAAATGGACGTTATGGACGTTATGACGATGATGGACAGGATGGACAAATGTTTTAAAACGGCAAAGAGCTGCCCCGGAGACATTGTCCATAACGTCCATAACGTCCATAACGTCCATAACGTCCATCTCCCCCTTTGCCGCGGCCGGGAAGGCTGATTTCAGAAAAAAATGCAGAATATCTGTATTTTTTTTGAAAAAACACTTGCGAAATATGCGAAATGACGTTAGAGTATATCAGATCCATATCTTGCGAAACAATAGGAGGATAGATGAAAGAACAAACCCAAACGTTCTGTAATTTCCTTCAGTTGAACAATATCATTTGCGGTATTGAAGATACTGACGGCAAAGTCGTGCTGGAAAAGTTGATAACGCTCCTGAAAAGACACTTCCCCGGGCTGGATATCGACTTCACCCGCAGAGAAATCGAAAACCGCGAGGCTCTCTTCCCGACGATGATCGCTCCGGGATTGGCGATCCCGCACGCCCGCATCCCCGGTTTGCAGGAACCGCTTACCGCAATCGCCTGTATTCCGCAAGGGTGCGATTTCGGGACTGCCGATAAAGCGAAAGTCATGATTTTACTGCTGACTCCGGTCGATAACCCCAATTTGCATATCCAACTGCTTTCAGCACTGGCGGTGACATTTCAGGAACAGGAGACGATCGGTAAAATCGCCGTCTGCGGCACTCCGCAGGAGGTATTCAACGGATTTTCCTGCGGTCTTGAACCGATACCCGACTATCTCAAAGCATCGGATCTTATGGAGAAGTTCCCCCGGATGCTTCAGGAGACCGACTCCATTCTGGATGCCGTTAAAATCTTTGCCATGACCCGCACCGAAGAACTGCCTGTGATCGACAATACCGGCGATTTGCGGGGGATCCTTTCGCTTTCAGACCTTCTCAAATACAGTTTGCCGGAACATCTGCTCTGGCTGGAGGATCTTTCGCCGATCTATCAGCTGCAGCCCTTTTCCGACATGCTCAAAACTGCGGGAGAGACCAAGGTCGCAGATGTCATGCGCGAGGAGTTCATCAGTGCCGGTGTCAATGACCCGGCTGTGAAACTTGCCAAAAGTTTTCTGGTGAACAAACTTTCACAACTGATCATCGTCGATGATGCCGGGAAACCCGCCGGTATGGTAACTTTGAAACATTTTTCTGCAAAACTTTTCTGGGATTGATATTATGAGTGAAGAAGCAACAGCCGCAAAACTGTCGGCAAAAAGTATGATTTCCCGTTTTTCCATTCTGCTCGCGGCGGCGGCTCTGGTCGGTTTCGGCGGAACGCTCTCCGGAGCGATGACGCTGGAACAGTCCACCGCATGTGCCGTTTTTATCTCCATTATTTTCGGAACACTTTTCTTCTGGGGGTTCCGTCTGGCGATCGCCTTCCTCGGACTGGCGGTGCTGCTTTTCAACAAATCGCTGGATATTCCGACTTTTGTGACCTCATCATCGCTGGAAGTGATCCTCTTTCTCGTCGGAATGATGGTCATTGTGGGCGCACTGCGCGACCTCGGTTTCTTTACCTGGATCGTGCAGTTGATCGTATCCATGCCGAATTTGAGCGGCAGAAAGTTTATTTTCGTAACCGCAACAGCCAGCGCACTGCTGGCATGTGCCGTGGATGAAGTGACGTCGATCATCTTTATCGCCACTTTGATTTTTCAGGTCAGCGACCGTTTGAAACTGAATCCGACGCCCTATATTCTTATCGCCGTACTTGCCACCAATATCGGCAGTGCGGGCACGATGATGGGCAATCCGGTGGGGATCTTTATCGGCACGAAGGGGCAGTTGACATTCGGGGATTTCATGGTTTGGTCGTTCCCGTTGATGCTGGTTGCGCTTTTTTCCACGATCGGGCTGCTGCTGTGGTATTTCCGCAAGGATCTGGATGCATTCGATGTCAGTTTGAAAGAACGTCTTGAACGGGGGTTATCCATTGCACCGGTGGTAAAAGTTCCTTACAAGCGCGGGTTGGTTCTTATCACGCTAACCATTCTTGCCATTGCTTCCCATCATCAGACCGAAGAACTCCTCGGCCTTGCCAAAAACAGTGTTCTGCTGGTAATGCCGCTGATTTGTGCGGGGGTGGTGATGATCCTCAAACCCGACCGGGCAAGACATTACATTGAAAAAGAGGTGGACTGGTGGACGCTGATTTTCTTCATGCTCCTTTTTGCTGTTGCGGGGACGCTGGAACATACGCATGTGGATCAGGTGCTTGCCAACGGATTTTCAAAAATCGCCGGAAAAACGCCGGAAACACTGGTCCCGTTCATCTTCACCGTATCCGGTTTCGGTTCTGCTTTTGTGGACAACGTGATTTTCGTTGCGGCATTCAGCCCGGTCATCGAACAGTTGGCGGTCAATGTAAAAGACCTTCCGCTTTGGTGGGCGTTGCTTTTCGGAGCCTGTTTCGGCGGCAATATCACGATGATCGGCAGTACGGCGAACATCGTGGCACTCGGTATGCTGGAAAAACACGGCGGCAGTCAGATCAGTTTCTTTCAGTGGTTCAAGATCGGTTTGATCTGCACGGCACTTTCCGGAGTGCTGGCGGTGAGCGCACTGCTGATCCTTTCGCCGTACATGCCGGATCACAAGATCACCTTTGCCAAACTCTCTGCAAAGTCCGGTTACGTTCCGGCAACGGCTGAATTTGAGGGCGAACTGACCGGTACTGCCGCCCGAGAGAACGGCAAAATCTTCCTCGGCAACGGCAAAGGAGCCAAAATCCGACTGCTGCTGCCGGAGGGTATCAGTGCGACGGGCAAAGTCCGTGTTTCCGGTACATTTTCAGCCGACAGTTCCAATCCGGCTTATCCCTATTTGCTGAAAGTGAAAAAGTGCGAAAATCTCAAACAGGATTAAGAGAAACGCCGCAGGAGCATCCCGTTACTTTCTGACCAGCAATGCGGCGTAAGCACCATCGTGTTCAAGCGAGGGGTACAGTTGTTTCTCCGTCTTGAGCGTAAAATCCGGATGCTGTTTCAGAAAATATTCCACTTGCAGATGATTTTCCTGTTCCTCAATACTGCATGTACTGTAAACAAACTGACCGCCGGGGAGCAGAAGGCGCGGGATGTTTTTCAGGATTTCCCGCTGAATGTGCATGACCTCAGCCAGCTCCGAACCGCTGAACCGCCACAGCGCATCCGGGCGGCGGCGGAAAACTCCCGTATTGGAACAGGGCACGTCCGCAAGGATCAAATCGTATTGCCCCTCAACCGATGCGGCATCTGCCACCAGAAGCCGCCACGGTAAATTCCGCAGTTCAAAATTTTTCTGCGTCAACTTCTGACGGCGGGCGGAGCGGTCCGCCGCAGTCAGCATTGCTCCGGAGTTCAGTTGTTCTCCGATCATCAGCGATTTTCCGCCGGGGGCGGCGCAGAGGTCAAGCGCGTTCTTTACGGAACTGTAATCGGGGAGCGAAGGAGCAAGTGACGTTGCCGGGTCCTGAATATAGTATTTTCCGTCAGCCAACTCTTTTGAACCTAAAATATCCCCCGGTTTCTCCGTGCGGAAGAAACGGAAACATCCGGAAGCAGAAACGTTTTCACATCCCGCCGGAGAAGGCACACCCCGTTCTGCACGGAAAGTAAATTCAGGCGGCGTAAGAAAAGCATCGACCAGTTCCGCCAATCCGGAGGGGGAAAAACGTTGTTTCCACCGCTTCAAAACGGCAGGGGGCAGAACTTTTTCAGGAGCATCGCTCAAAGGGACTCCGCCGGAACGCAGGACATTCCGGACCAGCGCATTGACAAACTTTCCCTCAAAAGAACCGATGTTCTGTTTGGTGTATTCCACGGCGATATTCAAAGCGGATTCTCTGGCGATCCCGCTTTGAAATGTAACTTGCGCCAGAATGGTCAAAAGCACATTCTGCAATGCCGCAGCAGGAGGCTTGCGGGTATTGGCTCTGATGCAATCCAGCAAAACCTGTTTGCGGCGGAAGATGTGAAACAAGAGATCACTTACCGTGCGGCGGTATTCCGGGCAGACAAGTTCATAATCCAGATAATCATCCAGACTCATACGGCAGCTGACAGCCTCCAGACCGGACACTGCGGCGGCAAAAATCCTGCCGCCTGCCGCTTCTTCCGTCGGGATACGGTCAGTTCTCATTGGCCTTTACCAGCGATGTATTGGCAGATGCCATGGGGGAAATACCGTTGAAAACAACGGAAACAGAGTAGTCGAATTCAAAGTTTTTCCAGGCATCCTTATCCCGCTCCAGAGAGCATGCCAGCACCAGAGAGAAGCAGTGGAACTGACGGAGGAGCTGCAGAGACTGGGAATCGATACAGCCCATGTAGATATCATAGACAAAATCATACTGCATCCATGTACGGCGGTCAGGAGTGATCGGCATGGAGAGCGAGAGCGACACCTCCTGAGAATAGTCGTCGTAGAATTTATCAAAGAGCCGCCCCGCCTCATACTGGGTCAGGTTGGAGCCCATGGAATAAGTTGAACGGCTGGAATAGGGACGCTCCAGCGTATATGCCAACTTCAGCTTCACATCTTCGACAGGTTCGTAATTGATATTGATTTCCCAACTGTTCAGCCATTTCCAATCGATGCCGGGGTGTCCGGCCTTCCGTCCGTCGCGGAGAACTTCAGGAGCCTTTTCGTTGTTTCCGCCGATATCGACAGAAAAACTCGTCCCGATGGAAAGATTTTTCAGAGGGGAAAACTGCAAATTCGTACAGAAATTACCGATGCGGTTGAAACCGTCCTCTTTTTCCAGATAAAGATCCCAGTAATTCTCCATGAAGAAGAACGTTCGCAGAGAATTTCCGGCACGGGTCTGCAAACGGTTTTCCAGCCCGAAGCGGACAAAGTTCTGTTCCGTCAGGCGGTCGATGTCGTCAAAGTAGAAAAGGTTATCCCGGTCAACAGTCGGTTTGGGGATATACGTGTAGTTGACGTAGGGACGCATCACATGACGCAGACCGTCGATTTGGAGCAGATTGTTTTTCACATCATTCCAGGTGCGGTGGATCTTTGTGGATGCTTCGACACCGATTTCCCCTGCTACCCGCAGTTTGGAACCGCCTTTGGCATCGTAGGTATTGAAACGGTATGCAATATCGTTTTCCAGATTGGCGGCGTGGTATTGAGCGATATGATCCGCCTGAGTCACATCGCGGTCGCTTGTCTGAGAGTAGGCAGTCAGTTTGATACCGGCGCGCGGAACGATCGTCAGCCAATCGAGGCGCAGCGGATAATACAGAAAATGGGTGGTATCCAGCCGCCAGGTGTCATAATTTTTCAGTTCGCTGGCTCTGGCGATCTCCTCATCGAATTCCGTCCAGTCCATTTTCAGATAGCCGGTCTTGAAATCGCCCTGATAATAGATATTGGTATCGAAGATCTCCTGCCGCGGGACTTCCAGTCCGAACGAGGGCAGATGTTCCGTTTCCGTGTAGAACGAGTTGATTTTCGGCCGCACGTAGAGATACGCGCTCAGATGATCGAACTGCTGTTCCAGCGCGGCAAAGGTCGCCGGTCTGGGATCGGGCGAGTAGCGCGATTCAAAAAAGTCCTTGACGATATAAGGATCACTGCTGAGTTCAAATACCCCTCTGAAATCCAGACGCGGCGTGATATGGGTCACGTTGGAAAGACGGAAATTGTACCGGTAACGCGGAATTTCAATGTTGTAGTCATCATAGTCATCGGAACGGAAACGCCCGTGGTCATAAATCGCATATGCAAAGAAATTGGTTTTGCTCTGTTCCGTATTTATATCCGTGTCGGTACCGTAACCGAAACCGCGGTTTGAGTAGAAGTCCGCCATCACCTTTACGCGGGTGTAGGGGTAATCGTTCAGATGAAAATACCGGTAAGTATTGATATAGTGTCCCCAATCACCGCTGCGGCCGTACTGAGAACCGAAAAGCCCCGGTTCCTCATCCTTCGGCTTGTAAAACACCGGCAGCCAGAGGACAGGAACTCCGTAAACCCTCAAAAAGCCGTTGGTCAGCATAATGGTATGGTCGGAGGGAGCAGTAACGACACTTTTGGTGCCGTAAAATTCGGTCTTGTACGGGGTGAAGGTCGCTTCACCGGCAGAAACAGACAAGTGGGCATTGTTTCCCGCCAGATAGGAACACGGACTGATCTCTGTATCCTGAACATGGATGACCCCGTCTGCGCGGCGTTCTCCGAAAGCTGCTTTGCAGACGATGTTATTGAAGTTCAAAATGGCATTTTTGAAGGAAAAATGCCCCGATTTCAGATTTCCGGTCAACTGTTCTGCGGTAATATTGTTTGCCAGAGTGTATGCTTTGACCGTGATTGCCGGTTTTGCCCAGATATCGCCTGCGACTTTGGAGATTTCAACCGTCTGGTTGTTTTGTTTTTCCAGTTCCGCCAATTTATCGGGATCAACCGTTTGTGCAGCTTCGTTCCAACTGTAAAAGCGCACATTGCCGATGGCTTCAAAATCTTTGTTTTCCGCATTGATCACGGCGGTATCTGCGTAAATCACAGATTTCTCCCCGGGCAGACAGACGTTGCCTTTGACGACAATATTTTTACCGTCAAAGTCCCAGTTGTCCGCCTGAACTCTTTTCAAATCTTCAGGCTGGAAACTTTTCAGAGAGGCTGCCTGCAGAGAGTGGGCGGAGGCCAGAAAAAACATGGCTCCGACAAGCAGCATCAAAAGATATTTGGCTTTGCGGGACAAAATTAACGTTCTCCTGTTTGGTCATGAGGTTTCCATTCGGCGAGCCGGGACTGAATGAATTCGATGATCTCCTGCTGAGCCGCCTGACCGTTTCCTTCCACATTGATGGGGGCGGCAAATTCAAACCACACCTGCCGTCCGGGGCGGACGGGCCCCATGTCGCGGAAAACCTTTCCGTTGCCGAGGAAGTCGGTTTTCAGCGCAAAAGGAACTACGGGAACTCCGGCATTTTTCGCCAGTTTGATACCGATGGAATTGAATTTTTCGGGGTTGAACTCCTCGCTCCGGGTGGACTGCGGGAAGATGATAATGGAGCGGCCTTCCGACAGCAGCCGTTTCCCCTCATTCATAACGGCGCGCAGGTCTTCACGGGGATTGTCGCGCCCGACCGGGATGGCTTCAAGAGCGATCATAATCTCTTTGAAAAACGGGATTTCCAGCAGTTGTTTTTTAATGACGAACGTAAAATCCAGTATACCGCGTATCACGGAGTGAAAAACCGCAGTTTCAAGCAGACTCATGTGGTTGCCGATCAAAACAACGGGCTGACCGTTCAAACTGCGCAAATTATCAAGTCCGCGCAAATGGATCTGCCCCCCGCACTTTTCGATCAATTTGAGATTTTGATTGGAATAAACGATCTGCTTGATCTGGTCGAGTTCGCCCCGCTTGCCGCAGCGTCCGGTATTGAAAAAGATCCGGAAATTATTGAAATAGAAATACCAGCGGCTGTTGAGCATCATCCGGTATACCCACGACGCCTTGTTATCAGCCGGAGTATCGTAACTGTCGCCCCGGAAAAGATAGCAATCAGGTTCCATACAGTAAAATACCTTTTTTTGGTTGCATAAAAATAATTACAGATAATATACCACACTTTCTGCAAAAAGCAAGTAAACAGATAAAAAATTAGTAAGTTCATAAAAAACCGGTCACAGAGAAAAATTGAAAAATACGGAATAACCGTGAAATAAAAATGATTTTTCCGTAATTCTGACTTGAAATACCTGATTTTACTGGTACTTTATGTAAGTGACTGTATAAAAACAAGAGAGGAATTTTATGGATTTGCATGTAAAATTACTGGACTCCATGACGAAGGTCATGCCGACTGCCAAACTTCCCGTTTCGCGGGAACTGCTGCGCGGCTCTGCTCTGCGGGGCGAAGTTTATGCCTTTCAACTGGCTTACCGCTGCTCTGAAGGGCGGCTTGAAAATGTTCATGTTGAACTGGAAAGCCCCCTCGCCGCATGCACACACATACGGAGCGTCGGCCTGATCCCCGCAGAAATGCTCACCAACAACCAGTTCGATGAGAATATCCTGACCGATCAGCCCGGCTACTTCCCCGATCCGCTGTACGAACTCCCCGCAGAAGGGCTGGTGATGTTCCCGCAGCAATACCGCGCGCTTCATATCCAGGTGCGCATCCCGGAAGATCAGGCTCCCGGACTGTATGAGTTCAAATTGAAACTCTATCAGGAGGAAAAAGAAGTTTCTGCTGAAAAAACGTTCACTCTGGAAGTCGTGGATGCGGTTCTGCCCCGTCAGCGCATCGACCACACGGAGTGGTTCTACTGCGACTGCATCAGCAATTACTACAACTGCGAGGTATGGAGTGAAGAATTCTGGAAACTCCTTGAAAACTACTTCCGCAGCATGGCGGATCACGGCATCACCCAGATCCTGACCCCCATTCTGACGCCTCCGCTGGATACCGGCATCGGGCTCGAACGCAAAACGGCCCAGTTGCTGGATATCGAAACCGACGGAAAAGGGAATTGGTCCTTCGGCTTCGACCGCCTGAAACGCTGGGTCGAACTGGCGAAAGAATGTGGACTGCGCCGCTTTGAATTTTCGCATATCTTCTCTCAGTGGGGAAGTGAATTCGCCCCCAAAGTAGTGGCAAAAACTCCGGAAGGCATGAAAAAAGTCTTCGGGTGGGAAACCAAATCCGACTCTGAAGAGTACACCGTATTTATCAAAGCGATGGTCGGCGCACTCGCAGATTATGTGGAACAGGAAGGCTGGCTGGATTGCTGCTGCATGCACATTTCCGATGAACCGCAGGAAAAACATTTCGAGCGTTACCGCAAAAATCTGACCATGATCCGCGAAGTCACCCGTGACCGCATCCCTGTCTGCGATGCTCTTTCACATCTGGGACTTTTCAAAGAAGGAGAAAACTGTTATCCGGTTCCGATCATCTCTGAAGTACCAACGTTCCGCGAAGCCGGTATCGGCTACATGTGGGGGTACTATTGCTGCGGACCGGAAACGGTCACGACCAACCGTTTTCTCAACTTCCCCGGCGGACGCACCCGGGTACTCGGACTTCAACTTTTCAACTACCGTCTCGACGGATTTCTGCATTGGGGATACAATTTCTGGAACACCCGTTTGTCCATCCGCACGATCGACCCCTACCGCTGTTCGGATGCGGGCGGTCTCTTCCCGGGCGGCGACTCTTACCTCGTCTATCCGGGAGAAGACGGCAAACCGGTGGACTCCTTCCGCTACGAATTGCTGCGGGAGGCATTTCAGGATCACCGCGCCCTCGTCCTGCTCGGCGAACTCTACGGCGATGAACAGAAAGCGATCGATTTCCTGCACAAGATCTGCGGCGGCGATTTGAGCGTATCGAACTATCCGGTATCGGAAGAGGCGATTTGCAATATCCGCCACTTGATCAATATGGAAATCAAATCCATGCTCTGATTACCAAACAACGACAGAGCGTTGCAAAAAGTTCTTTTGCAACGCTCTTTTTTACACAAAAAAACTGCTGTTCTTTCCGGATGCAGCAGTTTTTTTGCGGGAGATGCTCTTATTTCTTGAGAGAAATAACGACCTTCTTGAATGCGCCTTCGCCCTCGGACTCGGTCTGGACTTCGGGGTCGTCCTTGAGGGTCATGTGGATAATGCGGCGGTCATGAGCATTCATTTCCGGCATCTTGACCGGTTCGCCCCAGCGTTTCACCTCTTTGGCGGCGTCGATAGCCTGCTGTTCAAGCTGTTCGGTGGGGGTATGGCCGCCGTCTTCGCGGCGGGGTCTGCGTTCCCGGCGGGGACGGTCGCCGCCTTCGCGGAATTCCCGTTCGCCGCGGCCGTAGCCGTCGATATCCAGCAGAACGTGCGGAAACTCTTCATTGTCCTTGAACATGATACGGTTCAAAACAAGTTGAAGGCTTTCCAGGGTCTGTCCTTTGCGGCCGATGATACGGCCGGCATCTTCAGAAGCGATCTTGACGGCGAGTTTTGCGCCTTTTTCTTCCACGCGGAAGTTTCCGTTGAGCCCGAGGTAATCAAACATGGTCGCCAACGTTTTAATGATTTTCGCTTTCTGTTCTTCCAATTTTTCGTTTTCCGGCATAATATATATTCCTTTATGTATGGGAGGTTAATGTGCGGCGTGTCATGCCTCTTTCGCCGCGGCAGGCGTCGTGGTGCGCTGCTGTAATTTCAGTTGGACAATGCTGAAAAGGTTGCTGACGGTCCAGTACAGAGTCAAACCGGAGGGCAGATTGTAGAGGAAAAGCAACATGACAATCGGCATTGCCATCATCATTTTTTTCTGCATCGGATCGGCGGACATGGGCGTCATCCTCTGCTGAATAATCATCAAACCGGTCATCGCCAGCACCAGCGGATTGAACGGCAAGTTGACAAAATAAAGGGGAATGGTAAAAATCGTATCCGGTCCGGCAAGGTCTTTGCACCAGAGGAACGGAACCTGACGCAGCTGCACCGCACCTTCAAGCGTGGCATACAGGGCAAAGAACACCGGAATCTGCAACAGGATCGGCAGACAGCCGCCGAAAGGATTGACTTTCTCTTCCCGATAGAGTTCCATCGTTTTCATATTGAGCATCTGGGGATTGTCTTTGTATTTTTCCCGCAACGCCTGAATTTTCGGACCGACTGCCTGCATTTTTTTCATGGAAACGTTGGCTTTGGCGGTCACGGGGTAGAAGACCGTACGGACGATCAGGGTCAGCAGAATGATGCTCCAGCCGTAAGAACCGATCAGAGCATGAAGTTTCACCAGTATCCAGAGCAGGAAGCGGGCGAGATAATCCAGCGGTCCCCATGCGAGGTGCATCATCCGTGCGCAGGAGGGTTCAAAAGCGGAGAGCAAAGCCGCCTCTTTCGGGCCGCAGTAGGAACGGAACTGAAAACGTTCACTTTTATCGGCACTCAGCGTCACATCTTTGAGGACAGCCCCCATTGAAATAATGTAGTCTTTGCCTTTTTCGCCGTTGACCACTTTGCGGGACTGGTTGAGCAGGAAACTTTCACCGTCGGCGGTCAGCACAGTGGCGAAATATTTATTGCCCAGCCCCGCCCATTTGACGGCAGGAGCGGGAACAACGTAGAAATCGTCATCATCTTCATCGGCATCGATATCCATGAATTTGTTTTTGGCAGTGAGAAAATCGAAACGGTGGGATGCCACACGGATCGTATCGCCGGAGGCCTCCGCCCACGAGGGGAGATCGCCGCCGTTGACGATGATATTCCCCAGAGCGACAGGCGTTTTTTCAAGGTTGCTGAAAGTCAGCTGATATTCCGAGGAGTATCCTTTTTCGGGCAGTTCCCAAGCCTGACGGATCTGGAACAACTGTCCGGCGGCATTGCGGAAAACCCGGATGACCGCAGCACTGCGCGGTTGTTTTTCAACTTGCACTTTGAGAAGATTCCACGCGGAATTCGGGGAAGAAACAGCGTAAATGCCGGAAACCTGATTACGGGTTTGATCCAGTTGGATAGCGGCGGAGCGTTCCGCATTGAGGAACTTTTTCATCGTGATGGAAGTCACGGCACCTGCCATGGGGTCGATATGAAAGATCACATCTTCGTTTTCCACGGTAAAAGGCGGAGTTTTCACGACTGCGGCGGGGATGACGGCCTGTTTTTTTTCAATTTTGGCAACAGGCTTTTCTGCCGTCTTTGCGGGGGCAGTTCCGGGAGTTTTTTCACTTTCGGCAGCGGCAGTAACGGCGGTCTGCTCCGGTTCGGTCTGCCAGCCCATATAACGGCTCAGCGGCCCCCAGCCGAAGAGAATCAACGCACAGAGTGCAAAACCAACGAGTAATTCTTTATCGAATTTCACGGTAATCCAACTTTCTTTTTACGGGAAAAATCCCTGTTTACTTCTCCTCGACCTGTTCCGGAGAGACCTGCGAAACATCACTTTCCGCACCGGTGGAACACGGGGGAGACTTCACAATACGGGGTGGAACGGGGTCCCATCCGCCGCGGCAAAACGGTTGACAGCGCAGCAGACGCCACACGGTCAAACAACATCCCCGCCAGACGCCGTGGAGCTGCAACGCCTCTATTGCATAACTGCTGCAAGTAGGCTGAAAACGGCAGCACCCCGGACACAACGGGGAAAGAACTCTCTGATAGAGTTTAATTATTACAATCAACACTCGGGCGGCAAATCCGCAATTTCCTGCGGAACAAGTCCCTCTTTTGCCAGCATCCCGGCGAGTTCCCGGGTCACTTCCTGACGTTTCCGGAACTCCATTTTGCGCCGCGGGATCAGAATTATGTGGCATGCAGGCATGAACTCCTTCAACAGCCGGAAACTCTCCCACAGGAGGCGTCTGGCCCGGTTGCGCTTCACAGCAAGCAGACTGTACTTTCTGGAACATATCACTCCGCAGCGGGTAAGGCCGTCGGGCGAAGGTGCGCACACAGCAAGAAAAGCGGAGCCGACCAATTTTTTGCCGTTGAGACGGACTTGATCGAATTCTGCCTTGAACCGCAGTTTTTCCGGTTTTCTCAGTGTTTTTTTCACGTTCGTCTCAACATCAAACCCGGCACCATGAGAGGAGCCGGGTTATGACAGATAAAAAAGGTCAGACTTATGCGGTCAGCTTTGCGCGGCCTTTCTGACGGCGACGTTTGATGACCAGACGACCGGCCTTGGTGGCCATGCGGGCAAAGAAACCGATGCGGCGTTTGCGCTTACGATTTGAGGGCTGAAAAGTACGTTTCATTTTCTCTTATCCTTTATGTTTATACTGTAATCTTTTCAAAAATCATAAATTTACGAGCATATAACATACACCCGTTTTAAGTTTTTTCAAGTCCACTTTCGACTTTTATCTTAAAATTATTTACAAAAAAAGGACGGCAACGCAGAAATTACGAAAAAAAATATGTGAAAAAACTTATCAAAAAAACGATTTTTTTTCATTACCCCTATTGACATTTTCTCAATGAAAGATTATATTAAATTGCAAAACTTATAGTAAACTTATGCCAAACTTATGCAAACACTTTTTACGCAAATTAAAAAGGAGGTTTCGAAAAAGAAAATATTTCCGTTCCCAAGCAGGCTGAGAATTCCCCGATTGATTCTTTTTTGCCGTAAATTCGCATAATATTCATTATGTTAAGTGACTTGAGGTTGTTTTTCATAATTTTCTCTTTCTTTATTTTTTGTTGTTTGTTTTTTGCATTGATATTCAACATGTTATACTTATTTAACTTAACATAATGAATATTATGCGTCGTTTTACTTTGATTGAACTTCTCGTCGTAATCGCAATCATTGCAATTCTCGCCGCCATGCTTCTGCCCGCTTTGAACAAGGCACGGGAGAAAGCAAAGAACATCACTTGTGCCAACACGCTGAAAACTTACGGATATGCCGTTGCGTTTTATGTGGATAGCAATGACGGCATAATGATTCCTCCTATGGTTAACAACACCTCCTATTCCGGTTATCGCACCTGGGCTCACAACCGCACTTTCCGTTTGTTGCTGGGCGATTCTTCTGCGGGCGATGCCGGTCTTGGACTTTTTACCCCCAAAGGCACTAAAAACGACGGCATTATTTGCCCCAATGCATACAAAGCGTTGACTGCCGCCAAAGGAAGTGATGATCGCACCCCCTATTACTCCTATGGAATGAGTCCAGAAGACTTTTCTGGAGACGGCAGTCCGCTGAAAGGCTGGGGACATTTGAGCAGTCGCAACCAGCTGCTTGCCGTCAAAATTGCTCGAGTAAACAATGTATCTTCCCGTTTACTCTTTACTGACAGCCAAGGATTTGTAGTTCAAAATAACGGTAGTACGCTTGCCAATACAATCCTGCATGGAACAACCTCCTCTGAAAAAAATTATGTCATCTACCGCCACAGTCAAAAGGCTAATATTCTGATGATGGATAGCCACGTTGAATCCCGCGGCGAAAGCGAAGTTTGGATTCCCAGCGGAAGTGTTACTGATTACAATCATCCCAATCGGACCTTATGGTGCGAATATTATCGATAATAAAAATAAAAAAACAGTTCCTGTTTCAAAGGAGTTATATTTTTATGAAGAAAAAGTTACTTCTCGCCACCTTAAGCTTAACCATATGCAGTTTTGCCGTTGATGATGACTTTTGGAAAAAGGCCTATGTCCCGGCAGAACAAAAGATTCCCTCCGGGTCAATGCCGCTCATGGAACGCAGTGCCGTCAAAGTACAAATCCCGGAAGTCGGCACCTTCCATGCGGGAAAATTTCTGAAAAAAAAGAATCTCGCCGGAGAATGGTTGTTTTCCGGCTTGAAAACTTCAGAATTGCCCTTCGCTTCAAATTGTCCGGCTGATGAACTGCCGTTGATGGCGGAAAACTTCGACGACAGCCGTTGGGAAAAAATCAAAGTACCGACAAATTGGTGGACAACTGAAAAGTACAGTTACAAAAAAGTTTTTCGCCCCAGCAGAAAGACCAATATCAAAAGTCAGGCCTATAACAGACGTACAGCCAACCCCTACTGCAAAGGCATTTACCGGCATACCATTGAATTGCCGCAAACGCTCCCCGGTCAGGTCGGCTTGGAATTTCATGCCATCGGATACGAAGCAGAACTTTTTGTCAATGGCAAATTGGCAGGACATCACCATGGAGATTTCCATACCTGGCACATAAATATCACCAATTATGTCAAACCCGGAAAAAATACCATTGCTTTGCGTGTATTGGCCGATCTCGGTCCGCACGATGAAATCTATACTCATGTCTACGGCGCAGCGTGGACCAATGAATGTATCAAGGGAGGACTTTGGGATCATGTATTCTTAAATTGCGATTCCTCGATTTTTGAAATCAATTCTATGAAAATCGCCGCCGATTCCAAAGGCAATTTTGAACTGCATTATCAAATTAATTATCCCCACGATACTCCCGATACATTCATTCCCGGTATCGCAGTTGCCAATGCCAATGTCAATGCGGCTATTCCCACAGCACGAGAATTTCCCCCGATAACTCTCAAAAAAGGACTTAATCAGGGAGTCCTCAAATACCGTTTCAATGATATCAAACCATGGGAACTGAATGACCCCCAATTATATTACAGCACCTTGTATTTTCGTAACAAAAACTCTGTTCGCGCCTCCCGCATTGAACGCTTCGGATTCCGCGACTTCAAAATCAACGGCTCTCGTTTCTTTCTCAATGGGAAAGAAGTTTTCCTTTCCATTGAAACCGCCCAAAGCATGCGGTTCAGCGGCGATAAAGGTGATGTCAGAGAGCGGATTCGAGAATACAAGGTAAAAGGAGTCAACATGCTCCGCACCGCTCATCAGCCAGTAACTCCCCGACTAATCGAAGCCGCTGACGAAATGGGAATGATGATTTACGACGAGTGGGCCTTGGGTTCCTACCGTAATATTGTTCCTGAACTTTTCCTGAAACGCAATTTGAAGGAGCTGGCAAGTTTTGTTTCCCGCGATCACAACAACCCCAGTGTGGTAATGTGGCTTTTGGGAAACGAGGTTGAACACCGCACGAACAAACACATCCACAAACTCCTTGATGATCAATATGATACTGTAAAAAAAATCGATATTCAAAAACGGCCTGTTGCAAGTTTTGCAGGTGTAGGGAATCTTCATCACTATGGTTACGACAAACTGAAAACCGATGTTATTGATTATCACCTTTACACAGGAATTACCCGTCCGGCTTTGCGTTGGGAAGAAGATTTTTCACGCTATGTGGATATGACAGCCAAAGTTTACGGTAAAAATGGCACATTGACCATGCCTATTGTAATTTCCGAGGCCATTGGCGGCGGCTGGGGACACCGTCCTGATAAAAATTACAAACATGGTAATATTGATCGCTATTTGGAAATCATCAATCGCAGCTTTTACTGGGGGAATCCCGGTGCGGCCGGTTATTCTGGTGCAGTTGGCGTGCGCTCTGTTCTGGATCCGGACAGACAATACAAATACATTTGGTGCATCAATGGCACAAGAATTGTCGAAATGGCTCGTCAGGATGAACGTATTGCCGGATTTGGCACCTGGATCGGTCATCCGACGGAACACTCTACGCGCTGGACTCAAAGTATTTATCCCGGCTTGAGATTAGCTCCGGATAAAAAGTTTCCTATTCTGCAATATTTTTCCCCCGGAAAAACAAAAGTCAACTTCTTTATCCGTAATCAAGGCCAAACCGAACTTGCCAATGCCTCCTGCCGGCTTGACGTGGCCCGGGATGGAAAAATAATTCCGTTGCAGACGATCGAATTGGGAGCTCTGCCTTCGGGCAAACGGCTCAACCGCAATATTGAAATCCAATTGCCAGAACTTCCTTCCGGGCAGTGGGAACTGCGTTTGACAGTATTAGAAAACGGAAAGGAAACCAACTTCCGTAACAGTTATTGTGTGCAACTGCATCCGCGTCCTATTGCTTTGAGAAATCCCGGTAAAGCGTTGCTTTTGGTAAAAAATTCCAAAGTAGAAAAAATCCTCTCGGATTTGGGTATTCCCTATACCATCTTCAGCGGTAAGGAATCTTTCAACTCTTTCAAATGCCTGATTATCCCCCCAAACATAAAAAGTAATGCCATTGCCAACACTTCTGTCGCTGACTACATAGAAAAAGGCGGACGATTGCTGATTTTGGAACAGAGACCGGGAACGATGCCGGTTTTCGGCAATTATTCTCTTTCTGCGGATGACAATACCATGGTCGAAACGGTTGTGGAATCTCATCCAGTTTTCAAAGACTTGAGGCAAGCTGACTTCGATATCTGGGCTCAAAATACCAAAGCCAATGTAATTGAAAATGTCATTCTTCCGTTGGATGTCATTGCATTGGCTGTTAAGGGTCGGTTTCTCGATGAAAAGGGCGCAGGCACAGCAATCGCCGAAGGAAGATACGGCAAAGGCAGAGTATTTTTCTCACAAGTTTGCGCCGTTGATCTCTGGGGCATCAATCCTTCAGCAAGCAGATATTTGAAAAACGTGTTTGACTATCTGCTGACAACGCCAGATGAAAAACTTGTCGAGGCCAGACCTCTGCAATTAACCGGAGGATATCAGGTAAATACCTATCCCATCGCCCATGAACGAATTTTCAAAATAAATCTGCGCCCCTATGCCAATAACTCTTTTATTGACGAAAAAGCCGGAGATGGTAAAGGCTGGACCGATCAGGGGCCCTTTACTGACATGCGGAATATTCCAACTGGCAATCAGGAAGTTGCCGGTATTCCGTTTGACATCATTGATCCAACAATCAATAACGGCAATACTTGTATCACTCTCAAGGGGGGGAAACTTGATATGCCGACCGAGGTCAATAACATTGCTGTTAATTGTAAGGTCAATAGCATTGCCTTTTTACACACTTCCGGTTTTGGCGGCGGCATCACTCCGCATGCTGTGTACACCATTAACTATGCGGATAACACTTCTGTAAAATATGTTGCTATTGGCGGAAAAAATATCGGTGACTGGTGGCAACCGGCACGCAAAACAGAAGCAATACCCGGTTTGATCCGTAAAAATGGTCTCGGAGTAAATTGCGGATTTTACGTTGCAAGATGGGAAAATCCCTTCCCCGAAAAAACGGTCAAATCATTTGACTTTTCCGTGCATGAACAGGGCAGAGTGATTCCCATATTAGCAGCGGCGACCGCAGAACTCGTTCACCCCGAACCTTTAATGCTCGCCAACTTTGCCGATGCCAAGTGGGGACTTGCCGCCGATAAAAAGGGTAAAAAAGGCACGGCAGTTACCATGAAGGACGAAAAACCTTACTATTCCCGCCTGATCATGCCAGCGACCACACCTAACGGCGGTTTTACAGCATCAATCCTATTTTGTTTCTATGATGTCAAAAAATTCCAAAACAATACCTATGACTACATTTCATTCGAATACCGCAGCAAAAATTCCGGAAAGATCGATCTGGTGATTCCCAGAATTGACCACCGTTCAAAACTCGTCCATAGTTTTGAACTGCAAAACTCCGCTGGCAAATGGATCAGAGTCCGTCTGAATCTCAAGCAGGACTTTGAACTTATCGGGACGGAATTTGATATTCACAGTATGCGGAAAGAGGTAATTTTCTATAATGGATTCAATAAAAAAGCAGGATTTCCACGGAACGAAGTAATTTTTGATATCCGCGGACTTCGTTTGGAGTAAAAAACAATGAAGCATCCCGACCGTAAAAAATGCCGTGGATATGATCTTCCCGGCCGATGCCAACGCTTTACCGACTTGGTTTATTATGGCAAGGCATCCGATAAAGACGCGTTGAAAAAAGAAATTTTTTCTATCGAGGAAGAGTATTATCCGGAAAAATCACCCTATAATCTTTATTTCGGTGAAATTCACGGACACTCACAACTCTCTGATGGCTTCGCAGAAGTAACTCCGGAAAAATATTTTCATCACCTTCGCTATACTGCAAAATTAGACTTTGCCGCACTTTCCGACCATGACCACGGCGGTATCGGCAATGAGCCTTTGTTTGTTCCCGAAAAATGGAAAATATTGCAAGATGCCGTAAAAGCAGCCTATGCACCGGGAGAGTTTTCAACTATTTTGGCCTATGAAAGGGATTCTTATCCATGGTATAACAATCTGGTCGTTTATTACCGTGATCATAACGGAACTCCCCTGCTGGGAGAACGGGCCGGAGAATTCACGGAAGCCGAATTGCGGCATGCCCTTGGACGTAATGATATTTTACTTGTCCCGCACGATACCGGCATGCTCAACTTCGGTTGCGACTTCAACCGCATTCCGCTTGATCTGATGCCCCCCCTGCTCCAAATCGTCAGCCGTGGCGGCAATGCACAGGAATATTTTGATCATCCGCTTTCACGCATGGATTCCTGCCGCGGCGGTTTCTGGCAGGATGCGTTGAGAAGAGGAGCAGTAACAGGAGTGATTGCCAGTTCTGATGATCACAAGTGCAAAGGCGGCGTTCCTGACCCGGAACTTTATCCCGATACCGTTTTGGAGGCCCCGGATAATCTTCCCTGCATTACCGGAGTTTGGGCAAAAGAAAATACCACGGAAGCAATCTTTGATGCTCTGAAAGCTCGACGTTGTTACGGCTTTATGGGGGGAAGAATCTCTTTGGACTTCCGCATCAACGGTCACTTTATGGGCGAAGTAATCACCCTCAATAAAGATGAAGATCGTGTTATTTACTGGAACTGCCAATGCGATTCCCCCATTGACAAAATAACATTGGTTAAAAATTGTCGTGATGATTTGATTTTACGCAACTCGCGCGGCGTAATTTTTGACTATTCTCCCGAATTGCCGGTCGATTGTTATTATCTCCGGGTCATTACCCGCGACAGCCGCTGGTGTTGGTCCAGCCCGATCTGGGTTCGCAGGAAATGAAAGGGAACTGCCGGAAAATACACCTTATCTGACCTTTGCAAGCACCACTGAAACGCGGAGTAAGCCGCTGAATTACCGGGCGGCACGGCTGCCGTCCGGGGTCGCTGTCCGTTCTGTCCACCCTGTCCATCCTGTCCATTTTTTCACTGCCGCTGTCAAACTGTGGGCCTTCTTCAAACCCAAATATACGAAATCAGGATTTTTTTATCCAAAAAAGGCGTACCGGGATTGAAAAAAGTACATTCAGGGAGTATATTTAGTCAATTTGCAAACATAATTTTTTTACATACAGAAATCAGGAAGGTGAATCATGGCGAAACGTGACGATGTAAAGAAAGTTCTTATTATCGGTTCCGGTCCGATCATTATCGGTCAGGCTTGCGAATTTGACTACTCCGGAACACAGGCCTGCAAAGCATTGCGGGCCGAAGGATATGAAGTCGTTCTGGTCAACTCCAACCCTGCGACCATCATGACCGACCCCGGCATGGCCGACCATACCTATATCGAACCCCTGACGGTAGACAGCCTCGAAAAAATCATCAAAAAAGAACGTCCCGATGCCCTGCTGCCCAACCTCGGCGGTCAGACTGCCCTCAACCTTGCCATCAGTTTGCAGGATGACGGCATCCTCGATAAATACAACGTCAAAGTCATCGGCGTCGATCTCAACGCCATCAAACGCGGCGAAGACCGCATCATCTTCAAAGAGACCATGGCAAAACTCAATGTTCCCATGGCGAAATCCGAACCCTCCTACTCCATCGAAGAGGCCGAAAAGATCGCCGCTGATCTCGGTTATCCTGTCGTGCTGCGCCCCGCTTACACCATGGGCGGCACCGGCGGCGGCACCGTCTACAACGTCGAAGAACTCCGCGAAATCGTCCGCCGCGGTCTCGCCGCCTCCCTCATCGGACAGGTGCTGATCGAAGAGTGCGTGTTCGGTTGGCAGGAACTTGAACTGGAAGTCGTCCGCGATGCCAAAGGTACCAAAATCACCGTTTGCGGCATCGAAAACGTTGACCCCATGGGCGTTCATACCGGCGACAGTTTCTGCGTTGCCCCCATGCTCACCGTTCCGCAGGAAGTTCAGGACAAACTGCAGGATTACGCCTACCGCATCATCGACGCTGTCGGCGTGACCGGCGGATGCAACGTCCAGTTTGCCCACAATCCGGTGGACGGCCGTATCATCGTTATCGAAATCAATCCCCGTACCAGCCGTTCCAGTGCGCTTGCCTCCAAAGCGACCGGTTTCCCCATCGCCTCTATTTCCACCCGCCTTGCCGCCGGGATCAACCTCGATGAGATCCCCTACTGGCGCGACGGTTCTCTGGATAAATACACCCCCTCCGCCGATTATGTCGTGGTGAAGTTCGCCCGCTGGGCGTTTGAGAAGTTCCCCCAGGCAAAAGATCAGCTCGGTACGCAGATGCGCGCCGTCGGCGAAGTCATGAGCATCGGCAAAACCTTCAAAGAAGCCACCCAGAAAGCCATCCGTTCTCTGGAGATCGGCCGCTCCGGTATGGGGCTTGACAAGAAGATCGAAGCCCTCTCCTATGAAGAACTCAAACGGGGCGCAGGCACTCCCTCCAGTCAACGTTTCTTCCACCTTTACGAAGCCTTCAAACGCGGGCTGGATGTGGAAGAAGCCTTCCAACTGACCAGCATCACCCGCTATTTCCTGCAGGAGATCAAGGAACTTGCCGATTTTGAAGTCGAAATGGCAAAATCCAGTTGGATGGCGTTCCCCGATGAGATGCTGCAGAAAGCCAAAGCGTGGGGATTTGCCGACAAGTATCTGGCAAAACTTTTCAGCGTTCCCGAAAAAAGCATCCGCGACCGCCGGATGAAAAAGGGCATCAAAGCCACCTTCTGCCGGGTCCCGGTCAGCGGCGTGGACAATGCCGATTACTACTACTCCACCTACACCGGTGCCCCCGATGAAGTTCCGGTTTCCGATAAAAAGAAAATCATGATCCTCGGCGGCGGCCCCAACCGTATCGGTCAGGGGATCGAATTCGACTACACCTGTGTCCACGCCGCTTTCACGCTGCGGGATATGGGCTATGAGACCGTGCTGATCAACTGCAACCCCGAAACGGTCTCCACCGACTACGACACCAGCGACAAACTCTACTTTGAACCGCTGACCACCGAAGATGTGCTGGCAATCTATGAAAAAGAACAGCCCGACGGCGTGATCGTCCAGTTCGGCGGTCAGACTCCGCTCAATATCGCACAGGAATTGAAAGACTCCGGCGTAAATATCCTCGGTACTCAGCCCGAAGGCATCCGTCTTGCCGAAGACCGTGAATACTTCCGTGAACGCATGATCGCCCTCGGCATCCGTCAGCCCGAAAGCGGTACTGCCATCTCTCTGGAACAGGCTGTCGCTCTCGGCCGCAAGATCGGTTATCCGGTCATGGTCCGCCCCTCCTTCGTGTTGGGCGGCCGCGGTATGGCGGTGATCTACGACGAAGAGACCCTGATGCGGTATGCCGTTGAAGCGATCCAGGTCAGCCCCGAATATCCCATGCTGATCGACCACTTCCTCGACCCCGCGACCGAATGTGAAGTCGATGCCATCTCCGACGGCAAAGATACCTACGTCGCCTCCGTGATGGAACACATCGAACTTGCGGGTATCCACTCCGGCGACTCCGCCTGTACCATTCCGTCTGTGACACTCTCTGCGGATATGCTCAAACAGATCCGCGAAGCCGCCGCCAAAATCGCCAAAGACTTCCAGGTGAAAGGTATTCTCAACGTTCAGTTCGCCGTCTGTGAAAACGAACTCTACATCATCGAAGCCAATCCCCGCGCCAGCCGCACCGTTCCTCTGGTGGCAAAAGTCACCGGAACTCCGCTGGCACGTATCGCGACCCGCATGATGCTGGGCGAATCCATGGATGACTGCAAAGATCTGCTCCGCGGCGAACCGACCACTTATTACGGCGTGAAAGAGGCGGTCTTCCCCTTCAATATGTTCCCCGAAGTGGACCCGGTACTCGGCCCCGAAATGCGCGCCACCGGCGAAGTCATGGGGCTTGCTCCCAGTTTCGGTCTTGCCTACTTCAAATCCCAGCAGGCCGCCGGTGCCCGTCTGCCGCTGGAAGGCAAAGTGCTGGTCTCCGTCTCCCGCCGGGAACGGGAACAGCTGCTCCCCGTGGTCGAAACGCTGAACAGCCTCGGCTTCAAACTGGTTGCCACCGAAGGTACTGCCAAGTATCTGGCGGAAAATAATATCCCCCATACTCAGGTACACAAACTCAACGAAGGCCGCCCCAACGTTGCCGACTTGATCCGCAACCGCGAAATCGACCTTATCATCAATACTCCGGCAGGACGTTTGAGCAAGATCGATGACAGCTGCATCCGTCAGCTTGCCATTCAGTACAAAGTGCCTTACATGACCACCATCGCTGCCGCCAAAGCCACGGCAACCGGTATCAAAGAGGCGAAACTGGGTGAGTCCGAGCCGAAGTCTCTGCAGGAATATCAGGGCGGAAAATAATCCGTATTCCGGCGGCTGTAAACAGGGAGGAAACTCATGTCCTTGTGGGTACTGCTTTTTCTGCTGGCGGTCATCGCCATTGTTTCAGGGATCGCTGCGATCTGCGGGCATCGTTGTACCCATCTGCTGCGTGATTTGGATCACGCCAACAGCAGACTGCGGGAAATCACCAGTTTCCTCGACCGTTTTTCCACCGGTTTGCAGTCCGAAGAGGGCGTGGCGGGTGCGATGCACGCCGCTGCGCATCACGTCGCCGAACAGACCGATGCCGAAGCCGTTGCCATTTACGAGATCGGTGAAGAGGGGTTGAGGGCTGTCGGTGTCTGCGGAGCATATCCGCTGATCCACAGCACGAACCGTCTTCTTTTCAGCAAACATCATCATCTTTTTGCCGCCCTTTCCCGTGAAATCATCAAAGAAGGCAGCGGTTTTCTCGGTCAGGTCGCTGCGGAACGGCAGGCGTTGCTGGTGCCGGATGCCTCCAAAGACGAACGCTTTGCAGAATATCCCGATCACGGCAGACTGCACAGCATTATGGCAACACCGCTGACACGTGACGGAAATCTCGTCGGCATCGTTTGTGCCGCGACCAGCCGCCGCAGTCCCCGTATGCCGTTTTCCGCACAGCAGTTTGAACGGCTGAAACTGCTCTCGCAGCAGGTCATCATGGTAAGCAACCTCGTCCATGTTTACGGTGAGATCAGCCGCCGGGAGAGACTCGATCAGGAGTTGGGTTTTGCCCGTCAGCTTCAGATGTCGCTGCTGCCGCCGGCGTTCCCCGCCTGGGGTGATTTCACGGTGGATGCCTACACCCGTTCCGCCAAAGAGGTGGATGGCGACTTTTACGATTTTGTGGAAATCGACGATGACCGTCTGTTGGTCATCATCGGCGATGCCTGCGGAAAAGGGATCCCGGCGTGTATGCTGACGGCTATGACCCGCAGTTTCGTGCGCAGCATGATCGACAACTTTACGACCCTTGGCGATCTCTTGCGGGATCTGAACGATAAACTCAACCGTGATACCGATGCTGACCGTTTCATCACCGTCGGCTGCTGTCTGCTGGATAAGAAAAACAATACGGTGGAATTCGGCAGAGCGGGCCATACCGATCTGATCTGTTTTGTGCATGACCATTTGCGCCTCTTTTCGCCGGACGGTACCGGGTTGGGAATTCTGCCCAGTGACTTTGCTTCATTTGATACGATCTGCCTTGCGTTTGAACCCGGTACGACTCTGCTGATGTTCTCCGACGGTCTTTCGGAGGCGGTCAACAAGGAAAATGAAGAGTTCGGCATCGAGCGGCTCAAACAGACTTTTGCGCAGGCTTGCCGCAGCGGGCTTTCTTCCAAAAACGTGATCGACCAGCTTATCAATACCGTCGTGGCATACGAAGTGGAACAGGCGGACGATCAGACGGTCGTATTGATCCGTCACAACGAAAAATAATCCGCAAACGAGGAATGATATATGGAATTTCAACGTTCTGTCGGGGCGCAGATGGCTGCCCTTTGTGTAGTGGAAACAGCGAAAAACGCAGGTTTGCTGAACGGACCGATCACCGTTGCCCCCATGCTGGCGGAAGCGGAAAAAGAGTTGTTTCTCAAGATGTTTGAGGCGGTGAACTGCCGCCGTGCGGACGGCATTGACTCCATTCATCCGGACGAGGTCAGTTCGATGTTCAGTTTTGTTTTCGCCCGTTCTGCGGAAGCGGTCACAAACATGTTCAACGGTCAGGCGAACAAGTTTGAAATGCTGGGACTTTTCGACGGAAAAATTCCGTTTTACACCGATGACGATTTGACGGCATACTTCAAAAAACTGTCTTTCCCGGCAGATTGCGCCCAGGCCTACTGGGACTGGTATCACACCGATTATCAGGACAACGGCACGGACCCGGTTCTGCCGCTTTTTGAAGCGTTGAAGTGGACGTTCCGTCTCGGGTGTCATATCGCCATTACCCACAAGGGGATGTGATATGCGCGAAACAGCGGCGGAAAAAAACAGTCGTCTGCTCTATATCCTGCTCGCTGTCGGCGGCGGACTTTTCGGCGCGCACAACTTCTACGCCGGACGGCGGAAATGGGCTGTTTTTCAACTGCTGCTGACGGTGTTGAGTTTCGGACTGCTCGGCGGGATCACATTTCTGACTGTACTTGCGGATATATTCTGTTTTTTCCCGGAAACGGGGGAGTTCCGCAAACGGCGGCTTTTTCCGCTTACCGCAGTCATTCTTCTGCTTTTCGCACTTCCGGCGTTGGGGATATACGCTCTTTACCGCCACGAACAGAAGGAACAGTGTTTTTTCAACATTGCCAATATCGGTTTTGCGCTGAAACAGTATGCGGCGGAACACGCCGGGAAACTGCCGCGGGGGGATAATGACTCCGGGCTGCTGGAGTTGTATGAATTGAATATACCGGCGGAAAGCATGATCTGTCCGGTGACGGAGGAGCGGAAATACGTCTATCTGGGCGGAGCCGACAGTTCCATGAAGAGGTGTCCTGTTTTTTTTGAACTTCCCACCGGCCACCGCAGCGGCGAAACCATCGTCCTCTATGCGGACGGCGAACTGGAAACGCTTTCCGTCCCCGGCAGAGAAACCGCCGCAGAGGTATTGGAATATCTGGAAAAAACCGCCGCAGATGAAAAAAGCAAACACTTTCTGCGCCGGAAACGCATCCTTTTTGAAGAAAACAGTAAACGTTAATAATATGTGAGGTACAGCCATGTTTCCCTGTGAAAAAAGATTGATCCTTGAGCCGATGCCCGGTTGCGAATGGGCGTCTCAAATGGTGTTGAACCCGGCGATGGTCGCTGATCCGGATGATCCGGAAACTCTGCACATGCTGTTCCGCGCCTCCGGGCCGTGGAGCTGCCGCCGGATGGAGGGCAAACCGCTGCCTTACCCCATTTTTATCGGTTACGGTGTCTCCTGTGACGGCGGGGAGAACTGGGAGTTCGACTTCTCCCGCCCCGCATTGGCTCCTGCGCTTTTGTACGGTCAGGAGGAACTCAAAACCGATTTGCCGGATTTCTGTCCCGCCAACGGCTGTATCGAAGACCCGAGACTTTTCTATTTTGAAAATGAACTCTTTTTGAGCGTCGCCTGCCGTGTGTTTCCCCCCGGCCCCTACTGGGAACACGATCAGCCCGATCAGTGTATGCCGGAGTGGGCAAAACAGGAAAATATGCCCGATTTCATCCGGAAAAATACAACTGTGACTTTGCTTTACCGGGTCGATCTGACGGCGTTGAAAGAGAAATGCTATGACTATGCCTTTTCGTACGTTTCTCCGCTGCACGAACCCAACCGGTGCGATAACCGTGATGTCTTTCTCTTTCCCCGCCGCCTGAAAATCAACGGGAAAGAAAAAATCATCTGCATCCACCGCCCCGCAACTCCGGCGGCGTATGACGGTTTTGAAGACATCAGAAAGCCCGCCATATTCCTTGCGGCGGCGGACACCTTTGAGGACTTTGCCAACGGAAAAGCGGAACAGTGCTGCATCCACGTTCCAACGGAACCGTGGGAGGCAAACCGGGTCGGCGGCAGTTGGGCTCCGCTGGAACTTTCCCCCGGAGAGTGGCTGCTGCCGTTCCACGGCAAACAGGATGAAAAGGTCGGCTATACCCAGTCGTTCATGATTTTGGAAGAACAGGAAAGCGGCTTCCCGATCGTCACGCACCGCTGCAAGGAGCGTCTTTTCTACGCAGATACCGACTGGGAACTTGCAGGAGTGTTTCCGACGCCCTGTCTTTTCACCTGTTCCGGCATCGTCCGCCCGGACGGTTCACTGCTGATGGGCTACGGAGCGGCAGACTCCGTGATCGGGCTTCTGAAAACCGATTTCAAATCGCTGCTCGAAAAGATCCGCAGTTGATGCCGCTTCCTGTTGGCTGAAACAAACACTCCGCAGTATAGCACCGCGAAAGCAAAACTCCAACTTGAAATCGCAGATTTTTTTCTGTGGAGTTGTTGGTATTTTTGTGGATTGAAAGTGAATTTCAGTTGCAAAATCCGTTTTCTGTGGCATATTATATGTTGACAGATCAACAGGGAGGATTTCCAAATGGCTGAAATCACTGTAAATACGTTCCATAAACGGAAAAATACAAACGAAAAACTGGTCATGGTCACCGCATACGATGCCATCGGTGCTGCGGCGGCTTATGAAGCCGGTATCGATATCCTGCTGGCAGGAGACTCCATGGCGAATACCGCTCTGGGGTTCAAAAATACCCTGCCGCTCTCCATGGAAGAGGCTCTTTTTCATACCGCCGCCGTCAAACGGGGCGCACCCGATGCCTTCGTCATCTTCGACATGCCCTTCATGAGTTACCAGATCAGCGATGAAGAGGCTCTGCGCAACGCCGCCCGCGCCATAAAAGAGATCAACGCCGATGCCGTGAAACTGGAAGGCGGCGCAGATCATGCCCCCCTGATCGCCAAACTGGTCAATGCCGGTATCCCCGTCATGGCGCATATCGGACTTCTGCCGCAGAAAGTCAAGACTTCCGGCGGGTACAAAGCCGCCGGAAAAACCGAAGATGCCGCCAGACAACTTCTGGAAGATGCCCGCAAAGTGGAAGAGGCGGGAGCCTTTTCGGTCGTCCTTGAATGTATGCCCGCCGATGTTGCCGCAGAAATCACCGCCGCGATCACCATTCCGACGATCGGGATCGGTTCGGGTGCGGGGTGCAGCGGTCAGGTTCAGGTATTGACGGATGTTCTGGGGTTGAGCAGTTTCACCCCCCGTCATGCAAAACATTATGCCGAAATCGGCGAAATCATGCGGAACGCACTCAAACAATACGCCAACGATGTCCGGCAGGGAACGTTCCCCGGTAAAGAAAACTCATTTTAACAGAAGGAAAATCCGTTATGAACAATATTCCCGAAATCAACTGGAAACGGGTCGATGCTCTGATCACTCTCGCTCTGGAAGAAGACCTCGATACGCTCGGAGATACCACCACCAATTCTGTCGTTCCGGCAGAGGCTATGGCAACTGCTGTCCTCATCTGCAAAGAACCTGATATGATCGTCGCCGGACTGGAAGTCGCAGAACGGGTCTTCAAAACCGTTGATCATAATTTGAATTTCACCAGTCTGAAACAGGATGGCGACCGCTGCAATGTGGGCGACCATATCGCCACGATCACCGGTTCCGCCCGTGCGCTGCTCACGGCAGAACGTACCGCGTTGAACTTTCTGCAGCGGCTCTGCGGCGTAGCCACCACCTCCGGAAAATACGCCGCCGCACTCGCCGGTTCCAAGACCGTCGCCCTCGACACCCGTAAAACGACCCCCGGTTACCGCAATCTGGAAAAATATGCCGTCGCCGTCGGCGGGGCGACCAACCACCGCATCGGTCTTTACGACCGTATCATGATCAAAGACAACCACCGTGAAATGGCGGCTATGGAAGGCCCCGGCGGGATCGCCCGCTCTGTGGAACGCGCCCGCGCCATGTATCCGCAGCTGGAAGTCGAAGTCGAAGCCGACCGCCTCGAAGAGGTGCAGGAGGCTCTCGACGCCAAAGCCGAACACATCATGCTCGACAATATGTCCGATGAGATGATGGCAGAAGCCGTTAAAATGGTCGGAGGCAAAGCCAAACTGGAAGCCTCCGGCGGCATCACCATCGAAAGACTTCCCCGCATCGGTAAAATCGGTGTGGATTTCGTCTCTGCCGGAGCATTGACCCATTCGGTCAAAGCCGCCGACATCTCTCTCGATATTCAGGTGAGCAAATGATCGCCCGTCTGACAGGAGTTCTGGCAGAAAGCAGTTACACCCAGTGTATCATCGACGTTCACGGCGTCGGATATGAAGTAGCAATACCGCTCTCCACATTCGACAAACTGCCGCAGCCGGGGAATGAGGTCAAACTTCACATCCATACGCAGGTGCGGGAGGATGCCATTTCGCTTTTCGGTTTTGCAACTACGGATGAAAAGGCTCTCTTCAAAAAGTTGATCGACGTTTCGGGCATCGGCGGGAAATTGGCATTGAGCGTGCTTTCCGCCATGCCGGTTTCCACATTTGTTTCGGCGGTGGTCAACGGAGACGTCAAGGCTCTTTCACGGATCAACGGCATCGGGAAACGTACCGCAGAACGCATGATCGTGGAGTTGAAAGACAAACTCTCCGCTCTGGGAATGGGCGATGCGGCACCGGCGGCGGTCAAGGCGTCTGCGGCGGTCAATGATGCCTGTCTTGCGCTGGAACAACTCGGTTTCAAGCGCGATGCCATCGACAAGACCATTCAGGCTCTGCTGACCGAACTCCCCGAAGAGGAACATACCGTGGACAATCTGCTCCGCAAGGCGATCATACGCCTCAATTTCTGAATTCGTTTTCTCTTCTGACGGAACGGCACAAAAAGGGCGAACGTCAACGGAGAAAAAGATTTGTGCATCTTCTCCGTTCAGACTGTCCGCCCTGATCGTTTTGTGATCTTATGCAAAAAGTTCGCCGGTCGTAAAAATAGTGACCGGTTCGTTCTTCAGTTTGGCGATCGCCTCTTCCGGGTTTTCAAAACGGAAAACATTGACTGCACTGTTATCCTTGCCGGTGGCAAAGGCGTACATGTATTCGACCTGCAGTTCGTATTTGTCGATAATGCTGAGCAAATCGGCAAGTCCTCCGGCGTAATCCGGTACTTTGAGTGCCAGAACATCGGCTTCATTGACGACAAAACCAGCCTTTTCCAGCACCTCTTTTGCTTTGGCATGTTCCGGCAGGAGCAGACGCAAAATACCGAATTTCTGCGTATCGGCAAGCGAAAGCGTACGAATATTCAAATTATTGTCTTTCAATACCTTGCACACAGAACTCAAAGTCCCCGGACGGTTTTCGATAAAGAGTGAAAGTTGTTTTACCAGCATAATGACCTCCCTGTTATTTGGAACTTTTTCCGAGACGGAACATATCTTCATTGAGTTGATGAACTTTTTCCGGCAAATTCTCCTTGAGAACTTCCAGCCACTCCGCTTCGCTCCGGTCAAAATGCGCGGCAAGTGCGCCGAGCATCAGCGTATTCAAAGCCTTGGGGTGCGCCAGTTTATCCATGGGAACCGACGCAGGAGTGATAAGCACACCGCCTTCGCGGAGTTTGTGGATATTGTTGTCGATCTGGGTCTCCTCAAGGATCACCAGATAATCGCTTTCCCCTTCGGGAACCATCGGACTTGCCACGTTCTTGCCGAAACGGACTTCGCTGGAAACAGAGCCGCCGCGCTGACTCATGCCGTGGACTTCGCTCTTTTTGACATCGTATCCGGCACGGAACATCACTTCTGCAAAAATATCCGTAACTTTCAAGACTCCCTGACCGCCCAAACCGGCAACGGTAACATTGATCGTTTTATCCATAATCTTCATTTCCCTTCACTCTGTTTCATTTTTGCCAGTGCGATAATGCAGGGGCGGCGGACGATGATAACACTCAAATCATTTGAAGCCAAACGGTTGAGCAGCAGTTCCCTGAAACGTTCCGTCTCTTTGGTGGAGTCGATCACATCCACATGATCCACCCCGATACCTTCGCAGACTTTCTCAATGGAGACCTGCGGGGCGGGGGTGTGATCGAGTTTGCGCCCGGTACTGGGATTTTCCTGCATACCGGTCATGGCGGTAATGCTGTTGTCGAGGATCAGCACAACGTGTCCGGTGGCGGGGCGGTTGTAGACCATTTCCACAATGCCGTTGATGCCGGTGTGCATAAAGGTACTGTCACCGATCACGCTGACCACCCGGCGGGCTTCGGCTTCGGGCAGAACTTTGCGCATACCGAGACCGACCGTCACGCTTGCGCCCATGCAAACGCAGGTATCGACTGCCTCAAACGGAGGCAGTACGCCGAGCGTGTAACAACCGATGTCGCCGGAAACGATGCACTTGGTATCGCGCAGGACTTCGTACGTTTTCCGATGCGGACATCCGGGGCAGAGCTGCGGGGGTTTTCCGGCAGGGATGACCCGGTCAGGCGTGGTATCGTTGGCGATGAGTTTACGCACCCGCTGAACATTGAGTTCGCCGAAACGGAACTCTTCGGCTTTGCCTTCGACCCGGATACCGGCGGCGTTGATGGCATCCGCCAGAACGGGGTCGCCCTCTTCCACAACGACACAGCGTTTCACGGAGGCGGCAAATTTGCGGATCGCCTCCATCGGGAGCGGATAAGTAAAACCGAGTTTCAGCACCGAGGCTTCGGGAGCGGCATCCAGCACATGCTGATAACTGATGCCGGAGGTGATGATGCCGAGTTCATCGGATTTGCGGATCTCACGGATGAATTTGCCCTGATTGTTCCAATCCTCCAGATCGTGCAGATTTTTGCGGATGCGCCGGTGGGCGATGCGGGCGTATGCGGGGATCATCACATTGCTTTTGGGGTCTTTATCAAAGTGTCCTTCTGCGGGTTTGCGGAAGTTTCCGCGCCGTTCCAGCACACATTTGGAGTGGCAGACACGGGTGGTCATGCGGAACAGCACCGGACAGCGGTATTTTTCGGCGACGTCGTATGCTTCGATGAGGAAATCGTATGCCTCCTGACTGTCGGCGGGTTCAAACATGGGGATCGCGGCGGCAGTTGCATACCGGCGGTTGTCCTGTTCGTTCTGGCTGGATGCCATGCCGGGGTCATCAGCAGTAACGATGACCAATCCGCCGGGCGTTCCGCTGTAAGCGATGGTAAAGAGCGGGTCGGCGGCGACATTGAGGCCGACATGTTTCATCGTGACCAGACTGCGCCCGTTGGCGTAGGCACAGCCGATCGCCACTTCGAGAGCGGCTTTTTCGTTGGGTGCCCATTCGGCGGAACCGCCGAGTTTGCTGAATTCATCAAGGATCTCCGAGGAGGGAGTGCCGGGATAACCGACCCCCCAGTTCACTCCGCAATCGTAAGCGGCATAAGCGATGGCTTCATTGCCGCTGGCAAGCAGACGTTGTGACATAATTCAATACTCCTGTTCTGTTATTTTAGTAAGTTCTGCAATCAATTTTTCCTGATCGACAGAACGCATTTCCACGGTTTCTGCGAGTTGCTCCAACTCCATTTGTTCAGGGGTAAATCCGGGATCATTGAGCAAACGCAGTATCTCATTGAGCTGCCCCGCAACGGCGGCGAGTTCCTGAACTTTTTCCTGCGGCAGTTTTTCCGGATCGCTGTTCATCGTGCCGAGATAGTCCAGAAATTCCATACGCTCTTCCGTCAGTTCCACGATGTCGGAACGGATGGGGGCTTTGGGTTCATCATCGTAACGGTTGTAGTTGCCGGAGAGTTCTTCAAAACGTTCTTCGGCATAGTTGTAGAATACCACCTGCTGTGCTTCATCGGCAAAGTGCAGTTTCTCTCTGCCGAAAGCACGGGCGAAAAAGTCTTCAAATTCCAGTTCGCGTGCGTAGCAGTTGTCCAGAATGAAACTGTCCACCTCCGTCGGAGTCAGCGGGGAACCGACCTCTGCCAGCATCGTTTGAAGAGCGGAAGTTTCACCTTTGGAAATGGATAATCCCTCCGGCAGATGTGTTTCGCCGTGGTCATGGTCACAACCGCATTCACAGTGATCGTGTTCATGCTCCTTCCGGCTTGCGGCGGAAACAAGGATGGTATGTTCCCCGTTGTCGCCGATCTGGATACGCAGACTTTTGCGGATAAATTCATCCAGCGAAGCCCCGGTCTCTGCGGCGGGCAGTTCCTTGCCGCCGAGGTAAAAACTCCATGCAAGCTGATCGGGGATCTCCAGATAATCTTCAAAACGGTCGATCTCTTTCTGAACGGCATTTTCAAAGGCGGTGATCCATGTTTTCAATTCGGAGGAACGGCGTTTTTCGCCGGAAAGATACTCAAAGCGCACTTTGCCGCTCATGAAATCCTCCACCGTACAGAGCAGCGCATCTCCTGCGGAAAATTCGTATTCCGCATAGAAATCCGTCATATCCCAAACCTGAATGGTGATCTGTTCTTCCGGCTGACGGGAGGTGCGCAAACGGCTGTTTGCGGGGGAGTCCGCCATAAAGACGTCAAAAATCTGCTCCGAGCCGAGGAGCATGTAGTACGGGAAGATCTGAAGCAGCGGAGATGCGATCTCCTTTGTTTTCAATGCTGCGCCGTCTGCGGCGGAAAGCATCGTTTCCGAGGGAAAAACCTCTTCAAAGAGAAACGGGGCAAAACGGTGACCGGGAATGAGGATATTGCTGCTGATCTCCCATTCATCCGGGGTGACGATAATGCGGAAATCTTTGAAAAAGCGACTCCGCAGCTGATATTCGCCCGAACCGTTGGAAAAGTAGGTATCACTGCCGGAGATAAGCCGGTCGATACGGTTCTGCAAGTTCTGCGCTTTGCCCGAGGCAAGTTCCCTGAGCATGCCGCTCATGGTGACTTTGCCCTCCGGAGAGGCGGCGGTCAATTTTTCCAGTGCGGCTTCCAATACGGAAAGCGGAAGTTGATCGGATTTTGTCTCTGCCATGATTATACTCCTGCGATCTTCGCCATTTTTTCGTAAAGGTAGGTTCGGACGTGCATTCCCAGATCCGCCTGTTCAAAGGTTTTGAGTTGATCGATGGTAATAGCATCGGTCAAATCGAACTTGCCGCTGTGGAGGCGGCGCAGGGCGGTCAGAGTTCCGCCGCAGCCGAGTTTCCGTCCCACATCGAAACAGAGAGTCCGGACATACGTCCCTTTGGAGCAGTGCAGAATAAAGTCGCACTCCGGAACTTCACAGCGGGTGATGTCGATGCTGTAAATGGTAATGGGGCGTGCCTCACGCTCCACTTCCACGCCTTTGCGCGCCAGTTCGTACAGTTTTTTCCCATCCATTTTAACAGCGGATACCATGGGGGGCTTTTGAAGTTGTTCGCCGGTAAATCCGGCAAGAGTTTCCCGGAGTTGTTCATCTGTCACGCCGGAGGCATCGTATTCGGCAGTCACGGTGCCGTCCATGTCGTAAGAATCAGTTTCAAAACCGAGTTTGAGCGTAGCGGCGTATGTTTTTTCCTCTCCGCTGAACTTCTGACTCAACTGGGTGAATTTCCCCAGCACCAGAACGAGCAGCCCCGTTGCGGCGGGGTCGAGCGTGCCGCAATGCCCGATTTTCGGAATATTGAAACGGGCGCGGACGAAGTTGACCACGTCAAAACTGGTCCAGCCGGCAGGTTTATCCACCAGCAGAACGCCGTTAATATTGAGCGGGGGCAAATGATGTTTTTTCGGATTGTATCGCATATTATTCCCATGATTTTCCGTTAAGATAACGGATAAGTGTATCTTTGATCCGTTCGCAGGACTCCTCCAGACCGGCATCGGGCAGTGTCAGTCCCGCTGCCATGAGGTGTCCGCCGCCGCCGAATTTTCTGGCAACGGGCAGAACCGGATAATTTTCATCTTTACTGCGGAAAGAAAATTTCACATCATTCCCTTTCTTGTAACAGTGAAAGGAGATTGCCGTCCCTTTGATTTCACGCAAAAGATCGATGAGTGTTTCGCCATTGCGCATATCGAAACCGTATTTGTCGAAAAGCGATTGGGGCAGCATGGCATAAGCCAATTTGCCGTCGGCGGCGATTTGAACGTGATTTTGAACAAAATCCGCCTCAAAAAGCTGCTGTTGACGGGGTTTGGAAAAGTAGACCGCATTGATGATGCGGCTCCACTCCACACCGGAATTCAACGCCAGAGCCGCCATGAAAAACAACCGGGGATTGGTGTTGGAAAAACGGAAACAGCCGCTGTCGGTCGTCATGCCGAGCAGCAGAAATTCCGCCGCCTTCACGGGCAGTTGGTATTCTGCCCCCTTGTACTGATTGGCAAGTTCTGCAATCATGGCACTGGCGGCAGCGGCGCGGGGTTGGACCCACTTCACGGCGGCGTTGACGGAGTTGTTTTCGTGATGGTCGATGCAAAGGGAATTCCGCTTCAGCAGTTCAGCAATATCCCAATTTCCGCAGGCGATCCGTTCGGGAGCGGCGGAGTCGGTGAAGACCAGCAGATCGTATTTTTCCAACTCTTCTGCGGTCAGTTCCGTTTTGTATTCCGTCAGAAATCCCACGGCATAGTCCGGAGCGGGTTCAGGGAAGAACACATCGGCATTTTTGCCCCAATCCAGCAGAAGATGTTTCAAGCCGAAAGCGGAGCCGACAGCATCGCCATCCGGACGCACATGTGTCATAATAAGCACATTCTGCGCCGCAGAAAGGATTTTTTCAGCCGCAATTCTGCTCATTCATCCCCCTTGGATTTTTCCTCTTCGCTGTTGAGCATATTGAATACCCGGTCGCCCTGTTCGATACGGAAATCCTGACGGAAACAGAGTACAGGAGTATGTTTGAACGCCAGCGAGCGTGCCAGCTTTTTCTGAATATCGCTGCGGAGTTCCTCCAACTGCTCCATGACACGGCGTTTGTCAGCGGAAGTACCGCCGAAAATGCTCACTTCCACCGTGGCGTTGCGCAAGTCCACACTGCTGCGGACTTCGGTCACGGAAACCAGCATACCGGGGGCATTGATCAATCCCCGTTCCAGATAGTTGGCGATCTCACGCTTCAGAAGTTCGTTGACCCGGGTAAGGCGGTCGATTTTTTCAGCCATGACGCACCTCCTGCATTACAAAGTGGCTTTTTTGAGTTCGATTTCGTACAATTCGATCTCGTCACCCACTTCAAAGTCCATAAAGTTGTCAAGACGGATACCACATTCCAGACCGGCTTTGACCTCTTTTACATCGTCCTGAAAACGGCGCAGACTGGCGACTTCGCCGTTGTAGATGAGATCACCGCCGCGGCGCACACGCGCCTTGGAGCCGACTTTGACCGAACCGGCTTCCACCATACAGCCGCAGATCTTCGGACCTTTGGAAAGTTCAAAAATCTGCAGGATCTTGGCTTCGCCCAGAGATTTCTCCCGTTTTTCAGGTTCGAGTTTACCGGCAAGAGCATCGGTGATGTCTTCCAGCAATTCGTAGATGATGCTGTAAAGACGGATCTCCACATTCTGCTTTTTGGCAATATCATTGACACCGGGATTGACCCGGACGTGGAAACCGACCACGATGGCATTGGATGCCGCCGCAAGAGTAATATCGTTTTCGCTGATCGGCCCGACCCCGTTGGCAACCACATCGACCTTGATTTTTTCAGAGGGAAGTTCCTGCAATGACTGGGCGATGGCTTCGCCGGAACCGCGCACGTCCGCCTTGATAATGACGTTCAATGTATTGCGGTTCTCATTGTTGAGTTTGCTGAAGAGGTCTTCGGCAGACTGGATGGAACTGGTTGCAAGCATGGCGGCGCGCTTGGCGGCGATGCGTTCATCGGCTTCATTGCGTGCGCCTTTTTCATTGGCGAAATATTCGATCTGATCGCCCGCTTCGGGAACGCCGTTCAAGCCCACGATCTTGACAGGGGTGGAAGGTCCGGCGGATTTGACCCGTTCCCCCTTGTCATTGACGAGGGTGCGGATACGTCCGTAATGTTCGCCGCAGAGAACGACATCACCGACTTTGAGCGTACCGTTCTGCACGAGGATGCTGGCGGTGGGGCCGAGGCCGTTTTCCATCTGCGCTTCAAGCACGACGCCTTCGGGTTCCCGTTTGGGGTTGGCTTTGAGTTCCAGCATTTCCGCTTCCATAAGGATACGTTCGAGCAGATCTTCCAGACCGGCACCGGTCTTGGCGGAGACGGGAACCACGCCGATCGTACCGCCCCACTCTTCGCAGGTGAGATTATTCTGCTGCATGTGGAGGTAAACTTTGTTCACATCGGCATCGGGCAGGTCGATCTTGTTGGCGGCAACGATGATCGGAACTTTGGCGGCAAGCGCATGGTTCATGGCCTCGACCGTCTGGGGTTTGAAGCCCTCGGAGGCGGAGACCACCAGAACAACGATGTCGGTCGCATTGGCACCGCGGGCGCGCATACTGGTAAAGGCGGCGTGTCCGGGGGTGTCGATAAAGGTGATGCCTTTGCCGTTGCGGACAACGGTGGATGCGCCGATATGCTGGGTGATGGCACCGGCTTCGCCGCTGCACACGTTGGTATGGCGGATGGCGTCCTGCAAGGAGGTCTTGCCGTGGTCAACGTGTCCCATAAAAGTAACGACAGGCGGCCGTTCCCGCAGATTGGCGGGATCATCTTCGGCTTTGACTTTCACAGGAGCGGCGGCTTTTTCCGCTTTGGGTGCTTCGCCGATCTCAAGCGTGATGCCGTAACCTTCGCAAAGTTTTTTGGCGTTGGTTTCAGAGATCGCCTGATTGATGCTGGCAAGTTCGCCGAGTTTGATCAGATCGGTGATCAACTCATTGGGGCGTTTGCCGATCGCCTCTGCCAGAACCTTTACCACGATGGGGGCGGGCAGCGTCACAACGCCATCCACCACCTGAGAAGCGGCGGCAGTTTCCTGTTTGTTCTTGCCGGGTTTATTTTTGTTGAAATTGGCGTGATTTTCCTCTTTGCGCTGATTTTTCTTGCCGCCTTTGCTGTTTTTCGCACTGCGTTTATCGGCAATTTCCTCTTCCTGATCGTAGAGGTCTGCGAAGTAGGACTCCACCAGTTCGACCATATCTTCCGGAATAATGCTGTCGGGGGATTCTGCGGGGATCCCCTGTTCGTCCAGTTTCCGGATAATGATAGTGGGGTTGACGTTATACTGTTTTGCCAGATCTTTGACTTTCAATGTAGCCATAAAAAACCTCCCTTTCAACGTTTACTCGCTGATGCGGGCAAATGCGTCAGTGATCTCTTCTGCATTGATATTTTCAATGGAAAGCAGAGCGTCAAGTCCTGCTTCCAGAATACCCTCGCGGGTGATGTATCCGTTCTGAATGAGGATATCGGCGGTCTCTCCGGAAATTTCCAGAGACTTTGCCAAATCCGCAGAAGCCTGTTTGAGTTGTTCTGCGATGGATTTGCCGACAACATTTTTTGCGGATTCCGTTTTAATGGTGATGCCCCAGCCCAGCAGATGACTGCAGAGACGGACATTCTGAGCCTTTTTGCCGAATGCCAGTTTGGACTGTTCCTCGGAGACCTTCACTGTCAGTTCGTGCTTCGCTTCGTTGACGGAAACGGACTGCACTTTAGCGGGCTGCAGAGCGTTGACCGCATACTTGCAAATATCACTGCTGTAAGGAATGATGTCGATGCGTTCGCCGCCGAGTTCGTTGTTGATGTTGCGCACGCGGCTGCCTCTCATGCCGACACAGGCACCGACGGGGTCGATGCGGGGGTCGGAACTGGCAACAGCGACTTTGGTGCGGCTGCCGGCTTCACGGGCAACGCCCATGATCTTGACCACGCCGTCGTGGATCTCTGAAACTTCCCGTTCAAAGAGACGGGTGATGAAATTCGCACTGGCGCGAGAGACCACCAGACTGGGTCCGGACGTGGCGGTATCCACCCGGAGCAGCAGGGCATTGATGCGGTCGCCGGGCATATACTGTTCACCGTGGACTTTTTCTTTGTTGGGCATGATCCCTTCGGCTTTGCCGAAGTCGATAATGATGTTTCCGCCCTCAAAACGGCGCACCGTACCGTTGATGATGTGGCCGATGCGGTTGGCAAATTCGTTGTGGACATTCTCTTTTTCCACTTCACGGAGCTGCTGAATGATCGCCTGACGTGCGGTCTGTGCGGCAATACGGCCGAAGTTGCGGGGGGTGACTTCCCACTCCACGACATCGCCGACTTTCACATCGGGGAAACGTTCTTTGGCGCGTTCAAAGACCAGCTGGTCGTTGTTCGGGAGCGTATCGACCACTTCCAACTGCGCCCATGCCTGAACGTTGCCGTTGGCGGGATCGATGCTGACCCGCAGTTTGCTTGCGGGGTGGATACTTTTCCGTGAAGCGGTCAGAATGGCATTTTCCAATGCACGGATCAGACTTGCCCGGCTGATGCCGCGTTCTTTTTCGATATATTCGAGAATCATCATCAATTCGTTGTTCATATCATCCTCCTGTTTTTCAACGTTTTTTCCGCGTCCTTTCCGAAACGGGCATATAAGAACCCTTCCCGGGGTGCAGTAACAAAAAAAGCGGGAACGCCCCACTTTTCCGACACCGGTTGCGAATATCTCGATTATTATAATGGTAATATAAACCCGATATTGATATAATCAAGTCAAAAAAGAGTTTTTTTTCGTTTTTCTTTGCAAGTTGAACAGAGGCCTTTGGCTGCGGCTGACGAATAAGACCTATAAGTCAAGGGCCTCCTTGTGCGGCAAGAGACGTTGACCGGCAGAGCCAAAGTCCCTTGCTGCCCGATACCAGAGACACCTGTCAGGCGGCAGGATGCTGTCCGGATTTTTTCACTTTTTCACGCAATCCCTGAAAGAATACGTAAAGCGGCGGAATAAACGCCACCCCGACCACCGTGGCAACAAACATGCCCCAGCAGGTAGAAGTTCCGATCACCTTGCGGCTCTCCGAACCGGCACCCGATGCGAACATCAGCGGAAATACGCCGATGATAAAACTCCACGCCGTCATGAGAACAGCACGGTAACGGAAGTTTGCCCCGTTGAGCGCAGCCTCTTCCACGGAGAAACCGGCTTCGCGCTGCTGTTTGGAGAACTCCACCATAAGGATCGCACTCTTACAGGAAATGCCGATCAGCATGATCAGCCCCAACTGCGCATAAATATCCAGCGGCATCCCATAGATCCGCAACGCCAGCAGTCCGCCGAGAATAGCAAAGGTCACCGTGAGCATCACCGGCAGCGGCACTGTCCATGACTCATACTGCGCCACCAGAAAGAGATAACCGAAAACCACCGCCAGCAGCATTAAAACAACGATTTTTCCTTCGTTGTTCCGTTCCTGATAACTCAGATTGGTCCAGGCGATGGAATACTCCTGCGGGAACTCCTCTGCAACGATTTTTTCCAGTTCTTTCATCAGTTTGCCGGAAGTCACTCCGGGCATACCGATCACGGAAAATTCAGCAGAAATCGCCTGTTCAAAACGTTCGATTTTTCTTGCGCCGAGTTCATAACGCACCGTGGCAATGGCACTTAACGGAACCATACCGCCGGAGTCATTGCGGATCAGCAGTTGTTCGAGTTTATCCAGCGTGGAACGCTCTTCGGAATCCACCTGGATCTTCACTTTGAACGAGTACCCGTACAAATTGAAGTCGTTGACATAGAGCGATGCCAACTGGCTCTGCAGCGTATTGAAAACAGTGCTGATTTGAACCCCCAATGCCTCCGCCTTGGCACGGTCGATATCCAGATAGACCTGCGGCGAACTGGCATTGTAGGAACTGTACCCGTAAAGCACATCAGGCATCACTTTTTTGTTGTTCACGATGCCGAGCAGTTTATAAACCTGCTGTTCAAACTGCCGGGGTGTGACTTCAGCGGTCGTTTTCAGCGAGAAAGTCACACCGCCGGTCACTCCCAATCCCATGATGGCGGGGGGCTGAAATGCCAGCACTTTCGCCTGCGGAATGGTCGAACCGACTTCGATGATCCTGTTGCGCAATGCCCCGATCGAAAGTTCCGGAGCGGAGCGTTTTCCCCAGTCATCCAGTTCAACGATGGCACAGCCGATGTTTTCACCGTTGCCGCTGATAAGCGAAAAACCGGAAACAGTAATGACGTTTTTGATCCCCGGAATGACCGATACTTTATCATGAAATTCTTTCAAAGCCTTATCGGTACGGGAGAGAGCCGCACCGGGGGGCAGTTCGATGTCGCAGAGAAGTGCGCCCTTGTCCTCGTCCGGCAGAAATCCGCCGTTGGTCGTGGTGAAGCAGAAGTAGTTTGCCGCACACACAGCCAATACCAGAAGCACCGTAAGAACCATACGGCGGATCAGGAATTTGGAAATACAAATATAACCCTGTTTGGTAAAATCAAGCGAACGGTCGAACCAGCGGAAGAAGAAAGGCTTTTTCCTCCCGGTCGGATCCCGTAAAATCAGCGCACTCAATGCCGGACTCAACGTAAGCGCATTCACCGCCGAAAGGCTCAGCGCGATACACATGGTCACTGCGAACTGTTTGTAAATCGTTCCGACCATACCGCCGTAAAAAGCGATAGGCGCATAAATGGCAACCGTAACAGCGGTAGTGGCGATGATCGCCCCGGTGATCTCCTGCATACTTTTGACAGCGGCATCGTAGGGAGAACAGTGTTCCGTCTCAAGAATACGCATGGTATTTTCCACGACCACGATCGCATCGTCCACCAGAGAGCCGATCACAAGGATCATGCCGAACATGGTCAGTACGTTAATGGAGTACCCCATTATGAGCATAAAGACAAACGTACCGAAAAGCGACACGGGGATCGCCACTGCCGGAACCAGCGTTGCACGCCAGTCCTGAAGGAAAAGCCAGGTGATTGCCACCACCAGCACCAGCGTAATGATGAGGGTCAGGGCGATCTCTTCAATGCAGACATTGATATAGGCGGTCGGATCGTAACCGATACAGCCGGTGACGCCTTCGGGGAAACGCTCCGAAATCTTCGTTAAAAGTTCATTGGCGTCTTTGACCAGTTGAACGGCATTGGCACCGTCCTGCCGGTAAAGGGCGACAGCGATCGCCTCTTTGCCGTTGAAATAACCGTTGCTGTAATAGTTTTCCGCCCCGAGTTCCATGCGGGCAATGTCGCCCAGCGTGACCTGTCTGCCGTCCGCGGTGGTTCGCAGAACGATTTGAGAAAACTGCTCCGGCGTTTTCAGCCGTCCGAGCGTATCGAGTTTGTATTGCAGAAACTTGTTGGCGTTTTCAGCCCCGATCGCTCCGACGACCGCCTGCTGGTTCTGGGAAGCGATTTTTGCCGCGACATCCGCCGGACTCATATCCAGCGCAGAAAGTTTGATCGGATCCAGCCAGATACGCATGGAGTAGTTGCGTTCGCCGAGGATCTCCGCATCGCTGACGCCGGGAAGACGGGCAAATGTATCTTTGATATTCATGCGCACATAGTTGGCAAGCTGCAAGTGGGTCAGTTTGGAACCGTCCGTCCAGAAGTTGTAGATACAGACCATATCCGTGGAGCGTTTGGCAACGTTCACCCCCAGTTGACGGACATAATCCGGCAGTTGGGATTCGGCGCGGGAAACAGCGTTCTGCACGTTGACCTGGGCAATATCGGAGTCCACACCGGATTCAAACGTAAGTGTCAGCGTATAGTTCCCGCTGTTGTCGCTGGTGGAACTGAAATACATCATATCTTCGATGCCGTTGACCTGTTCTTCGATCACACTGGCAACGGTTTCGGCAACGACTTGCGAACTGGCTCCGGGATACACGGCAGAAACCGTGATGGTCGGCGGAGCGATCTCCGGATACTCCGCCACCGGCAGACGGAAAAGACAGATCGTCCCCGCCAGCATGAACAGAATGGAGATGACAAAAGCGAATTTCGGGCGGTCAATAAAAATCTTTGAAAACATATTTCAGCCTCATTTGCTTCAGCGTTTCACCGGCACAGGTTCCGCCTTGCCGCCGGGACGGACTTTGTGCATACCGTCGATGATGACCATTTCTCCGGCGGAAACACCGGAGAGGATCTCCTGATAATCGCCGACCGTACTGCCGGGTTTGACAACACGGCGTACCACGTTGTTCTCTTTGTCCAGAACGAGAACGGAACACTCCTTATCTCCGACGATCAAAGCCGATTGCAGCACTGCGGCGGCGGGCTTTGCCAGGCGGGGCGAAAGCAGAAGGGTCGCAAATCCTCCGGGGATCAGTTCCAGATCCCTGTTCTGAAATTCGGCCCAAATGGTGATCGTATTGGTTTTCGGGTCGATACGGTTGTCGATAAAACCGACCTTGCCGTTTTCTGTATAATATTTATTATCGGCAAGACGCAGACGGATATGGGCGCGTTCCGCAAAGTGTTTCACGCCGCCGTAGGCGCGGAACGTGCGTTCGCTGAGGGAAAATTTTACGTAAATGGGGGAAAGTCTGACGATATGGGCAAGTTTTCCGGTTGCGGGGGTCACGAGGTTTCCGGCGGAGTAGAGATTTTCGCCGATACGTCCGTCCAGCGGCGAATAAATGCGGGTGTAGGAGAAGTTGTTTTCCGCATCACGGATCGCCGCTTCCACTGCGGCAAGCCGGGCTTTATTGGTATTGAGCAGACGGGTCGCTTCATCGAGATTGCTCTGTGAAACAGCGTTGGTTGCGGCAAGACGCGCACTGCGTTTGTAGTTGGTTTCAGCGAAAGCGATCTCTGCTTTGATCTGTTCGCGTTCTGCGCGGGCGGAATCCAATTTGGCACGGTAGGTGGTATCTTCCAATTCATAGAGGAGTTGTCCTTTTTTCACCAGTGCGCCGTCCTCAAAATTCACTTTCTGGATCGTACCGGTGATACGGGGAACCACATCGACAGAACTGTATGCTGTAATAGAGCCGACATACTTGGCGGGGCGCAGTTCTCTGATTTCAACAGCCTTGGCGACAGACACCTTCGGTACATCTTGTGACGGAGCAGCGGCAGCGGCACTGAGTGAACAAATACAGAGAACAGCCAGCGTTCCCTGACGGAAAAATTTGATGTTTTTCATGAAATATACCTCTATGGTTAAAATTAGTTCGGTACAGAACTTTATTTTTTTAATATACCATAAAAAAAGCAGAATTTCAAGGAGAAAAATTTGAAAAAACAATTTTTGTGATTATATTTCTTTACAAACGGAGGGTTGCTGTGATGGAAAAAAACATAAAGAAATTGACCTACAATACCTATATTATTTCCCGGTATACGCACAGTTTTTATACCCGTGAACTGCGGAAACTGGGTATCAGCATGGGGCAGTTTCCTTTTATCATGCACATTGCAGAACACCCGGCTTGTTCGCAGGAAGATATTGTTTCGGGGATGCTGATCGGCAAAAGTACAACAGCCGCAATCATCAGACAACTTATGGAAAACGGGATCGCTACGCGGACAACGGACGCCAAAGACCGCCGTCTGACCCATCTCCGTTTGACCGCCAAAGGCGAAGCCCTTGTTCCAGAAATCGAAAAAGTGATCGAACGCTGTCAGGAACTGATTACGGCAAACATGAGCGATGACGAAAAAAACGCCCTCGGAACTCTGCTTGAAAAACTGAAAAAACAAACCGTGGAAGAACTGAAAAACTGAACCGTTTTTCACCGTATTTTTTAATTATTCCCGTACCGGGTTCCTCAATCTTTCAGCCAGACCGCCAGTGTGTTTTCAGGAGAAAATTTCTTTCCCGCAGAGGCGTAATCGACCAGTTCACCCACCCTGCGCAAGACCGGTTCTCCGGTGCCGTTTTCTTCACGGCACAGCACCAGCGGGCCTGTGACAAAAGCGTGATAGGGCGTCAACTCCGCTTTCCGCACCGAGAAATCAAATTCGAGGGCGATTTTTTCGCCTTTCGTCCAGTTCTTTTTGAGGCGATACACCTTCCCGGCAGGAACAGTTTTCCCGTTGACCCGGCAGCCATATTCCGCAGGAATACGCAATGCCAGTTCGTATTCGCCCTCCTTGAGTACCGTGATTTCAGCAGTGTCGGAGACAGGGAAATTACCGTTGATCTCAAGCACGCCATCCACATTCATATCATCGTAAAGATTGACCAGATAGCCGTCGGGAGACTTCATGACAGCCACCATGGGGGCAATGGCAAGCCCGTAAGGGCCCTGGGCACGGCAGCAGTCGTGACCGGCAAAGTCCGGCATCTGATTGCCGGAGGGACGTTTCCAGCCGCCGGAAAGCGTGGGATTGACATGGATAAAGTTTGCACCGTTATCTGCGACAGCACCCAGCAGGGCGTTGTAGAGAGAGCGT
>JAFTUS010000015.1 GCA_017466125.1 Lentisphaeria bacterium
CCTATAAGCCCTATAAGCCAAGAGCCTCTTGGTGCGGCAAGCAGAGGTGTTTGGTGTCGGTGTTTGGCGCAAATGATGGTGTGGGCACCTGTCGGCAGTACGGGGGCCATTGGCTGCGGCGGACGGAGGAGATGGACAGGATGGACTTTATGGACAGGATGGACAGGATGGACAAAATGCTCCTTGGTGCGGCGAGAAACGTTAACTGGCAATACAAGAGCCTCATCTTGCCACACCAGTAACCCCGTCCATAAAGTCCATCATTGTCCATTTTGTCCATCTTTTCGCTGTCGCAGCCAAAGCAGTTCAAACCGCTTGTCGGACAAAATGCCCCTTGGTGCGGCAAGAAACGTTGACTGGCAGTACAAGAGCCTCTGCTTGCCAAAGCAGTTCAAATCACTCCCCGTCGTAGGGGCGGGGGAAACGTGTCCGCTGTCTTCTGTATTCCAGAGGGGTTTTGCCGAATTGGCGGCGGAAAAGTTTGATGAGATAATTCGGCGTGCAGAAACCGCACAACTGGGCAATTTCCCCGATATTTTTGTCGCTTGTCATCAGATAGTAACAGACCTGCTGTAAACGGAGTTTGCAGATGTAGTCCATGGGGGAAAGCCCGGTTGCCGCGCGGAACTTTCTGGTATAGGTGGAAACCGACATCCGCGCCATGGCGGCGAGGTCCTTGAGTTGGAACGATCTTGCCGGATCATCTTCGATCGCGCGGATGCTCCGCAGAATTCCCATATCATTTGAAAGCAAATTCTGCCGTTCCATATCGACGGAGCGGCACGCCTCCACCAGAAAATTGAGGATCAGACTGGTTATCATCACTTCAAATCCGGGCGGTTGGGTGCGGCTTTCGTAGACGGCCTGATCGAGAATGGCGATGGAGCGTTCCCGCTCTGCTGCGGAAAGATGGATCACCAGTTTTCCGTTGGCATTGCGTTCGCCGAAAAGCAGTTTCCATCCGTTCACGGTCAGGAGTTGACGGTACGCTGCCACGAACTTCGGCAGAAGATAGATATTGTAAAGGATCAGATTTTCGCCGTTGGTATATGAGTGGCCTTCATGCCCCTGCACCGAAAAGAGATCCCCCTGAACCAGTCCGGTATGGCGGACATTTCCGTAAAGGTCATGATGTTCCAACAGCGTACTGCCTCCGGCGACGAAAGCGACTTCGATAAACTCGTGTGTATGAAAATCGACATGCTGCCACTGAACCGACTTTTCGATCCAGACGGGCAGTTTATCGTGCATGTGGACGTCTGCTGTTGAAAAAAAACTGAGACCGACTTTATTATTTTCCATACGATTGCCTTTCTGTATTTTAAAAATATAGCAAAAAAAATTTTTCGCAAGTCTAAAAAATATTTTTGCCCCGATTGTTACATCCTTTGCCCCGAATATATCATAAAAGAGGTCATCTCCTTATCTTTGATTTGATTGTTACATAAATTGATTTGATTGTCTCTTGTCAAAAAAATAATTTTGTGGTATACTATCTGCAAGACAAATATTTACAGAACTTGTCCAACAAACAACCAAAAGGAGAGATCGAAAAATAAGTTTTTTACCTTTGAGAACGGAGTATTTTCCGCAGTTCCGCAGTAATTTTCATAACATCGGTTATGTAAAATTCCAAACTTTCAACGCCCCCAAATAGAACAAAATCAAAAAAAAGGACAAAAAAATGAAAAAACGCTTCACTCTTATCGAACTCTTGGTCGTTATCGCCATTATTGCCATTCTCGCCGCCATGCTCTTGCCCGCTTTGAATAAAGCGCGCGCCAAAGCCCGGAACATCAGCTGCGCCAGCAACCAGAAACAAATCGGAACCGGACTTTTCATGTATGCAGACGACAACCAGAGTATCTTCCCGCTCGTGGGCTGGAATATCGACTGGGTCGCCAAAGTCGGCCCCTATATCGGCACTTCCGGCGCAAACTTCACCGATGCCAAAAATATTTTCTTCTGCGCTTCCGCCCTCAAGGTCAATACTGCGTTGAGTACGGCTCAAACGGTTCATCACAGATATACCACCACCTATATTGCCGCCGCAACCGAAAATCCGAATTACGCCGGCAGCACCTGGTTTGTTTTTGAAACCGATCCGAATAATCCCAAACCCCAGCCCGTTACCCGTTTCAACAACAGCAGCGTGATCTTTTCGGAATCCAACTTGCGTCATGGCGACAACAACCTTTACCGGACTGATGCTATAATGCTCGCTCAACACACCAAGACGAACGATGAAGGTGGAAATCGGGTCCACTGGCTCCATGACAAAACCGCAAACTTTACCTTTGCGGACGGTCACGTAGCAAACCACAAGTACACCGGCAGTCTGAGTTTCGACGGCAAGTGGGCCGCCCTCTGATCGTTGCGACACAATCAAAATTCAACCTCAAAAGACACGCCCGGAAGCGTGTCTCGGGGCTTAACATCTTAAAAAGGATACGATTTTTATGAAAAAACTGCTTTTATTTCTCGGTATCGGAACTCTCTTTTCTCTGCTCGGAGCCAAAGAAATTCCATTGACCGCAAAGGACTTTATCACCGGAGACCGGGTTTCCGGCAACGTGAAATACCATGTAACATTCGCCAATAACATCCTCTCCGTCACCGTGGACAAAACACCCAAAATCGCCAATGCGACACTGGGCGCAACATTGAATATCCCGCCCAAACAACTGGTGGGCAAAGGCATCCGCTTCCGGGGCGAAGTCCGTTTTGAAAACCTTGCTTCCGATGCGGGCGGCCCTCACTGGGGCGGCAAGATCCTTGCCTCCAACTTCCGGCAGGGCACGTACAACTTTTTCGTCACGCCCCGTTTGCGCGGCACGCAAAAAGAGTGGCAGCCCATCTCGCTGGAATGTACCTTCCCCGCCGATCAGCAATCCGCCCATGTGGTCTTCGGCATCCAGCAGGGCTGGGGCAAGATAGAGTTCCGCAACCTCGTTTATGAAACCTACCCCATTGCCCCCATTACCAAAGTCAAAGTTCCGGCGAATTTCAAACAGCAGTACACTGCCAGAGTGACCAATGACGTTCCCCGCCGCGGCGTGATGTCTCCGCCGTGGGCGAAACTCTCCGAAAAGGACATTCACGACCTTGCCGCATGGAACGTAAATCTGATCCGTTATCAGATCGTTGACGGTCTTAATGATGGAAATAATATCGCAGCGTACAACCAGTGGTTCAACAGCGCGATCGACCACATCGAAAAATTGATGCCGCTCCTGAAAAAATACGACATCAAAGTCATTATCGACATGCACCGCATCCCCGGCGGACGTTACGGCAGAGCCGCTGCCGCCGCCAAAGCGGACGGTTCCCACTTCCGGGCGATGCACGAGGCAAAGTACCGCACTGCGTTCATCCGTTGTTGGGAGAATGTTGCCAAACGCTTCAAGGGCAACGACCGCATTTATGCCTACGACCTCTGCAACGAACCCATTCAGCACGGCTCTGTGCCGTACAGTTTCTGGGATCTGCAATACGATACGGCAAAAGCCATTCGCGCCATCGACCCCGAAGTTCCCGTCATGGTCGAAAGCAACCACATGGCAAACCCGGTTTTCTTTGAAATGGAACCCATGCCGTTAAAAAACATCATCTATTCCATCCACATGTACGCCCCCGGCGACTATACGCATCAGGGCGTCAATGACACCAGTTACACCAAACAGTTTTACGCCAAACGCTTTGACTACCGCAAGGCGGGCTGGAACCGGGAACGGCTGGCGAAATCCATGGAGGCAGTACGCAAGTTTCAGTTGAAATACGGCGCAAAGATCCAGGTCGGAGAATTTTCCGTTGCCATCTGGGCTCCGGGTGCGGCAAACTATCTCAAAGACCTTGTTTCCGTCTTTGAACAGTACAAGTGGGACTGGACCTACCACGCCTTCCGCGAATGGGACGGCTGGAGTCTGGAACATGAGGGAACCCCCAACAATATCAAGCGGGCGGAAAAAGATACCGACCGCAAACAGGTCATGCTCGGATTTTTCAACAGAAACCGGAATAAATAAGGTTTATTATGAAGAAGTTATCACTCCTGTTTTTCGCCCTCCTGCTCACTCTTCTGCCGCTGAAAGGCGGCGAAGAGATCAAGTTGCAGGACAAAGATTTCAAATTGGGAGAATTCTCCATCGCCGGAGGAAAGTTCAAAGTAACTGCCGACAAAGGCATCTATACCGTGGAGATCCCGGAACAGCACGGCATCACCAATGAGACCCGGGGAGCCGTTTTCAATCTTCCTTTGAAAAATCTGCTGGGGAAAGGCTTGCAGATCCGGGGCGAAGTCCGTTATGAAAATATCCGTTTTGACAAAGGCAACCCCCATTCCGGCGGAAAGATCCTCGTCTACAACGGAAAAGCAGGAGTGAAAAACTTTTTCGTCAGCCCCCTCCTGAAAGGGACGCAGAAAGAGTGGCAGCCCGTCACGCTTTACTGCAACTTTCCGGCAAATATCGACGATGCCCAAATCGTTTTCGGCATCCAGCAGGGCTGGGGGAAACTGCAGTTCCGCAACATTACGATCGAAGAGTTCCCCATTGCCCCCCTGACCAAAGTCAAAGTTCCGGCAAATTTCAAACAGCAGTACACCGCCAGAGTGACCAATGACGTTCCCCGCCGCGGCGTGATGTCTCCGCCGTGGGGAAAACTCACCGAAAAGGATATTCACGACCTCGCCGCATGGAACGTAAACCTGATCCGTTACCAGATCGTTGACGGTTTTAATGATGGGAATAATATCGCCGCTTTCAACCAATGGTTCAACAGCGCGATCGACCACATCGAAAAATTGATGCCGCTCCTGAAAAAATACGATATCAAAGTCATTATCGACATGCACCGTATTCCCGGCGGACGTTACGGCAGAGCCGCTGCCGCCGCCAAAGCGGACGGTTCCCACTTCCGGGCGATGCACGAGGCAAAATACCGCACTGCATTTATCCGCTGTTGGGAGAATGTGGCAAAACGTTTCAAGGGCAATGACCGCATTTACGCCTACGACCTCTGCAACGAACCCATTCAGCACGGTTCTGTACCGTACAGTTTCTGGGATCTGCAGTACGATACGGCAAAAGCCATCCGCGCCATCGACCCCGAAGTTCCCGTCATGGTCGAAAGCAACCACATGGCAAACCCGGTTTTCTTTGAAATGGAACCCATGCCGTTAAAGAACATCATCTATTCCATCCACATGTACGCCCCCGGCGAATATACCCATCAGGGCGTCAATGATTTGAGTTATATCAAAACCTATTACTCCGCCCGTTTTGACTACCGCAAGGCGGGATGGGATCGGGCGCGATTGGCAAAATCCATGGAGGGAGTCCGCAAATTCCAGCAGAAATACGGAGCAAAGATCCAGGTCGGAGAATTTTCCGTTGCCATCTGGGCTCCCGGCGGCGCAAGTTATCTGGACGAACTGATTTCGATTTTTGAGGAATACAAGTGGGATTGGACCTATCACGCGTTCCGGGAGTGGAGCGGTTGGAGTCTGGAACATGAAGGCACTCCGGATAATATGAAATACACCGGCAAGACCGACCGCCTTGATGTAATGCTCAAATATTTCAAACAGAATAAAAACAAGTAAGGCGATTCATCCGGAAACGGATTTGATTATTTTTCAGAGAAAATCAATTTTACAATGTAATATTTTCAAAAGTACAGAGGCATTTTTCAAATGACAAACATACGATTTGACAAGCAGGGAAACGTGGAGTCCCTGCGATACGGGGCAACGGAATTTGCGGCACAGACAAGTGATCCGCAAGGCCTTTTTATCATACAGTTCCGCGACAAAGTCGGCAATCCTTTCCGGCTGACGCAAAAGGATTTTTCCGACTGCAAAGTGTTACAGCAAGAAAACTGTACGGAACTTGTTTTCTCCGGATGCAAAGAACCCGCCGCAGGCAGCGTCAAAGTCACCGTTGACGGAAAAGAGGACGGTCTGCACTGGAATATTTCAGTGGAAGAACTTTCGCTTTCCCTCCGGACGGAATGGATCGACTTCCCCCGGCTCTGCATCGCAGACAGTGCCGTTGAAAACTGGCTGCTGCCCTACGCCGAAGGAACGCTCATCTCCGATTTGAGAAGCCGCGAAAAATATTGTAACTTCAAGTGCGAATATGCCGAATACCCCATGACCGGCATCAGCAGTTTCTACCCCGGTCCCGCCGCCATGCAGTTTGAGGCGTGCTATGGCAGGGAGAACGGACTGATGTTCCTCTGCGCCGACCCGACCCACGCCCCAAAGAGCATCGATGTCATGCCGGAGGAAGAAAAAAGCGCACGTCTGCTGCTTCAGCACTTCACCGGCGGAGCAAACACCCTCGCTTACGATGTGGTCGTTTGCGGATTTCAGGGCGACTGGCAGAGTGCCGCCGAACTCTACCGCAACTGGATGGAGGCAAACGACCCCTGTCTGCCCGCCAAACAATACAACACCATGCCGCAATGGATGAAAGAGTCCCCGACATTTCTTCTCTATGCGGTCAAGGGTCAGGGGCGCGATCTGGGCGATTTGACTCCGAATGAATATTATCCCTATAACAACATCCTCCCGGTCGTGGAGCGTTACCGCAAACTCTGGGGCGGAAATTTCACCACCGTATTGATGCACTGGGAGGGCACTGCACCGTGGGCTCCCCCCTACGTCTGGCCTCCTTTCGGCGGCGAAGCGGAGTTGAAAAATTTTGTTGAAAGAATGCACCAAAACGGCGACCGTGTCGGCTTGTATGCCTCCGGCATCGCATGGACCCAGTACAGCATGACCGACAAAAGTTTCGATTTGACGGAACGTTTTGAGAAAGAAAATGTCGAAGCGGAAATCTGTACCGGCCCCCGTCAGGAGAAGTTTTCAAGGGTCTGCAATACCATCAAAGGACAGCGCATCGGGTATGACCTCTGTGCAACGAGAGAGTTCACCCGCAACATTGTTCAACAGGAAATTTCCAAAGCCGCCGCGGTCGGCGTGGATTATCTGCAGTATTTCGACCAAAATCAGGGCTGTGCATCGCCTTTGTGTTACTCGAAAAAACACGGACACCCCGATATTCCCGGAGCATGGGCGACCGCAGATATGCGGGAACTTCTCCATAAAGCCGTTGACAGCGGCAAAGGCATGGTCATCGGCTGTGAAAATGCGGCGGCCCAGCCCTATGCGGCATATTGCAAACTGAATGACTTGCGTTATCATCTGGCGTGGGGTGCGGGCGGGATGCCGGTTCCGCTCTATCCTTATTTGTTCCACGAATACACCTCCGGATTTTCGGGCAACGGCGTTTGCCTCTCGGATTGGATCGATACGGCGAAAACACCCTTTTTCCTGTGCTGGCAGCTGGCATGGAACTTCGCATACGGCAACTTCCTCTCCGTCGTACTGAAAAACGGCGGCAAGATCCACTGGAACTGGGCTTTGCCCTGGAGCAAACCGGAACCGGCTCAGGAACCGATTTGCAAACTGATGACCAACCTGACCGCCCTGCGGCGCGAATTGAGCGAAAACTATCTTGCCGCCGGAAGAATGTTGAAAGCCCCCGAAGTCATTTGCGGCACGAACACGGTCTACCGTGTCCAACTTGCCCCGACGGAACTCCCCCGGATCATCTCCGCCGCATGGCAGGGCATCGACGGCAAAAAGGTCACTCTGCTGGTCAACTACAATGCCGAAGATGAAACCTGTACCGTTTCCGGAAAAACGGTCACAGTCCCCGCATACAACGCGGTCGTTACAGAGCAGTAAAACGCAGCAAAAGGGTTATTGCCCGTAATAAAAAGTAATTCCAATTTGTTTTATATAAGACAACAAAAAAGGGATATTGCAACCTTTTACGAGGTTTTGCAACATCCCTTTTTTCTGCCCCCTGCCGGGGTTGACGTTCAGCCGTTACGGGCGGATCTTCAATTCCGCATATCGCCGTAGGGAGCGATCTCCCACGAGGCGGGCGTGGAGTGGGGTATCGAGGAGTAACCGCGCCTTTCAGCGTCAGTACAGCCGACTGCGGCAATGCAAATCACCACTGCGGTCAGGATAAGTGTAAAACGGATCATTTTTTGGCAAAGATCGTTTCAAACAACTGATATTCCTGCATCTCCATCGCCTGAAACGCAACAGTCGTACCGACTGCGGCAAGGATGAGAATGGACATGATCAGAAAAAATTTGGACTGAAACATTACACCATCTCCTTATTTCTTGAGGGCGGCGTTTGCATCAGTAAGTTCAAAGCAGATGCTGTCTCCGACCTGAATATCGGCTCCGGGAGGAAGATTGGCAATGGAGCAATCATCATTGACCTTATTCAACTTGACAGTGGCAACAGACTGGACTTTGCCGCCTTCAAGCAGACCGCGGTAAACCTTGAGTTCCATACCGGGAACGATGACGGGGTCGATCTCAACACTGCGGGCGGGGCCCAACTGCTGATAAACACGGGTCTCTTTGCCGACACTCAAACCGACATAGCCGTATTCGGTATTGACTTCGATGACCTTGCCGTAGATCGCCATACGGGCTTCGGTGGAGCCTTTTTTCCACAGCGTGGGAATATCATCCTTGCTGTCGATCTTCATGACGACTTTGAGTTCGCCGAGCTGCTTGTTTTTCACCTGGATCGTATTGGATTGCTCTTTGATCGTCTTTTCACGGGCGGCGACTACGCCTTTGAGCCGGTTGATCTCACGGTTTGCAGAATTGAGATCCGTGGCAAGTTTTCTGCTTCTGTCACCCAGCACCTTGATACTGTTGATCGCATCGGCAGTCTTGTTGGAGGAACGTCCCGCCTGACCGGTGATCGTGCGGATCGCTCTTTCGAGTTCATTCAGACGGCGGCCTTTCTGCCCCAGTTCATTGCCGAGACGGTTCAGCGCACCGGCATCATTATTGAGCAGAGCAGTGGGATTGGTGTTAATGCCGAGTTGACGGAGATGACGGCTGACCTGATTCATACCGGCACGGTGGCGGTTGTTCAAATCGCCGACGCCGCTGACGGAGCGGCCCATGGCATCACTGTAAGTATCGAATTTACGGAAATTGGCTTTCGGGGGGAGATTGCGGGCACCGACAGCAGAACCGATACGGTGCAGAGCATCAGCAAGATCGTTGCGTTCCTTGACGAGTTTTTCGTTCATCGCTTCAAACTCTTTGAGTTTTGACTCCAGATTGGCATACTTGAGATGCCCCAGTTCATCCGTTTTCAGCGAAGAGGCATAGGAAGAACCGCTGTCGGCATCGACCGTGCTTGCGACCTTGTTGATGGTCACGGCAAAACTGTTCCAGCCGTTCAAAAATGTGGAGCGTTTGTTCCAGAGTTCAAAAGAGAAGTACGCGCTCGCACCGGCAAGCAGAAAAACGAACACACTCAAAATAATATTAACGATCTTCATTGCATCTCCAATCTGTATTCACAATGTTAATTTATCGTAAACATACCAAAATACTGTACAAAATATTTGTCCTTCATAAACTTTAGCACCATTCCGGCATAATGTCAAATCACAGATGCCATAAAAAATGAAAAACTTTTGATTTTTTTTGTCAAAGTACGAATTTCACCCTTTTTATCGTTCCAAGCGCATCACCGATCCCCGCAAACATATCACGGTCACGGACGGTAACGGTAAACTTGATCGTCACATAATTGCCGCCCTTCGAAACCAGACCGTCCGAAAGAACACACGGCACATCGTATTTTGCGGCGATTTCTGCAATATCGCGGCGCACATCTTCGGCGAAATCCTTTTCCGCCACGATGCGGAACGTCCACTCCAACGGGTATTTCAACTCTTCATCAGCCATTTTTCTGCCGCTCCTGCCAGAAGGGGGAAATTTCCCGCAGACGCTCGATGATCGGCGGCAGGACTTCCAGCACCCGGTCGATATCCGCCTGCGTATTGTAGCGGGAGAGACTGAAGCGGATCGTGCCGTGCGCCGCCGTATACGGCAGCCCCATGGCACGGAGGACATGTGAAGGCTCCAGACTGCCGGTCGTACAGGCGGAACCGCTGGAGGCGCAAATGCCGAACTGATTCAGCAGCATAAGAATGGATTCGCCCTCGATGTATTCAAAACTGATGGAACTGGTATTGGGCAGACGGTGTTCCAGATCACCGTTGATGCGGATGCAGTCGATGCGTTCAAGCAGACCTTTTTCCAGACGGTCCCGCAAGGCGGAGAGTTCCACGATCTCACGGTCGAGATGTTCCTTTGCCATTTCTGCGGCCTTTCCCAGCCCGATGATGGAGGTCACATTTTCCGTCCCTGCTCTGCGCTGCCGTTCCTGATGACCGCCCCAGATGAGCGGGCGGAAACGCAGTCCGCGGCGGACGTAAAGCACGCCGACACCTTTCGGGGCGTGGAGTTTGTGTCCTGAAATACTCAGAAAGTCGATCTCTGTTTCATCCAGTTCGATCGGAACTTTCCCCGCCGCCTGGACAGCGTCGGTATGAAAAAGCGCACCCTGTGCATGCGCCAGTTTGGCGATTTCAGCAACGGGAAAGATCGTTCCGGTTTCGTTGTTCGCCCACATTACAGAGACCACAGCGGTATTTTCGTCGATGGCGACTTTCACATCGTCCATATCCAGACTGCCGTTGCTCTGAACGGGGAGCTGTACGATCTCATACCCCTGCCGTTCCAGATATTTGCAGTAACTCAGTACGCCGGGGTGTTCCACGGCGGTCGTCACGATCCTCTTCCGGTCGGGACGCATATTCAAAGCCGCGTTGATGGCGGAGTTGTCTCCCTCGGTACCGCAGCTGGTAAAGATGATCTCAGTAGCGACCCCGTCCCGGTCGCGGAAGCCCACGCCGAGCAGCTCGGCGATCTGACAGCGTGCTTTTTCCACATCCGCCGCCACACTGCCGCCGAAACTGTGGATGCTGGAGGGGTTTCCGTAGCGTTCACAGAAAAAGGGTCTCATCGCCTCAAAGACTTCGGGTGCGACCCGTGTCGTGGCGTTGTTGTCCAAATAAATTACCTGTTCCATAGCAATAGCAGTCTTTCTGAAAAAAATTTTGTATTTTATATAATAAACCACTTTTTTTCAAAAAGTCAATCCCGGAGAGTTGATAAATACCAAAAAGCGTGATAGATTTAATCATGGACAGAAAATTTTACTATTTTGACAACGCCGCAAGTTCCATGCCGGACGTGCGCGTTCTGGAACGTTACCGGGAATTTTCCGCTGCGGAATTCGCCAATCAGGAGGCGGCGCACAGCGGCGGCTACGCCTTGCGCAAACGCCTTGAAAAAGCCGCAGAAGAACTCTCCGTCGCCCTCTGCGGCGAAAAACGTCTGGTGATCTGGGGAAATTCCGGCAGCGAACTCTTCAATCTGCTGGCGGACTCCCCGGCAGTTGCCGGAAACGACGTCATCACCTCCCCGCTGGAACACCCCGCTCTTGCGGCAAATCTGAACCGCACGGCAAAAAGCGTTTCCCTCCTGCCCTGTTCCGACACCGGGAAAGTCCAAATCCCGGATGCCGGATTTCTGGCATTGCACCATGTGCAAAGCGAACTTGGCACAATTCAGGATTTCCCTGAACGCAAAGGAGTTACATTTTGCGACGCCATTCAGTCCGCAGGAAAGCTCCCGCTGCCGCACACGCCGGAGATCATCGCTGTTTCCGGACACAAATTCGGAGCTGTCGGCGGTGCTGCTCTGCTGCTCCGCCCCGATTGGAAAGAGGCGAAAAAACTGCTGAAATTCGCTCACTCCTACCGCCATACGCTCTACCGCTGCGGCCGTCCGGAAGTGCCGCAGCTTCTCGCTATGACGGAAGCGGCAAAACTGTGCGCCGCCGAACGGGAGGAGCGGCTTCGCCGCATCAGCGAACTCAACACATTGCTGCGCAGTGAATTCAACGCAACGATCCCGGAAAATTCGGCGTCGCCTTACATCCTCCATTTGAATTTTCCGGGGTTTCAATCCGGTGTGCTGGTGCGGATGCTCTCCGACGAAGGTTTCATGGTCTCGGCGGGAAGTGCCTGTGCCTCTGAAACCGACGAACCGTCTGCCGCCATGCGTGCGGTCGGTTTTTCCCGGCAAGATGCTTTTTCGGGTCTCAGAATCAGTTTCGGACCGCAAAATACCATCGAAGAAGCAAAAAAACTGAAAGAAGTCCTTACGCGCGTGTTGAAAAATTATTGAATGTGTTGTATGTTATCCAAATGACATGATTTTTTGATGAATTTGGAGAAAATACGATGAAACACTTTTTTTTGCCTGTTCTGCTGCTGTTTCTGCTTTGCGGAGTCCTCTCCGGGGCAGAACCGCAGAGTTTTGTGATCACCAAATCGGTATCCGACAACCCAACGCTCTCTTTTTCCGGCATCCCGGCACAAAAGGAACTTGACCGGGAACTGCGTTCGATCCTCGCCGCCTGCGGCTGGTTCGACATCGTTCCGGCAAAAGGACAGTACGAATTGAAGGCAACGCCCGCCGGCAATGCCGTCCGTCTGGAACTCACGCTGGGCGGTGCGCCCGCCGGAACATGGAAACTGCCGCTTGCCGCCGCCCCCCGCGCACTGGCAAAACAGGCGGTGGATGCCATTATCGAAAAAACGTTTGCGGCTCTGAAGATCCGCCGTTTCTGCAATTCAAGGATCGCCTTCTGCGCCGAAACCCGACCCGGAATCCGCAATGTCTTCCTCTGCGACATCGACGGCGGGAACGTGCGGCAGCTGACCTCGTTCCGCAATCTCTGCGTGGAACCGGCGTGGTTCCCCACCGGCAAATCGGTCGTCTACACCAAATACAACGCCAGCGGAATGGATGTGCTTGAAACCCGTCTTTCACCGCTGGCGACCCGCCGTCTGATCGGTCTGAAAGGCATCAATGCGGGTGCCGCCATCAGTCCGGACGGGAAACACCTTGCCGCCATTCTCAGCCCCGACCACAAGGTGGATCTCTACACCATCGAACTTGCCACCGGCCGCCGTACCCGACTGACCCGCGGAATCGCCGTGGAAGCCTCTCCCTGCTGGAGTCCGGACGGGCAGAAACTGGTCTATGTCAGTGACGAAACCGGCAACCCCCGTCTGTTCATCTGCGGCCGCCGCGGAGGAAACCGCACCCGCCTGCCCTCCGTGGGACGTGATGCCGTAACGCCCGACTGGTCCTACAACGGCAAGATCGTCTACGCCGCCAAGGTGGACGGTCAGTACACCGTCGCTGTCTTCGACCCCGCCACCGGCGAAAACAAACGGGTCGTCACCGCCGGGGGCAACTGGGAGTCCCCCGCATGGGCGGCGGACGGCAGACAGGTGGTCTGCAAGCGCACGACAGGCGGAACTTCCGCCCTCTATGTGATCGACACATGGACGGGACGCATCCGCAAACTGCTCTCCACCGACTACAACCTTTTCACTCCGGCATGGTCCCCCTGTGCCATCAACCATGAGAAATAAAATGACACCGGCCGAAGTTCACGATTTTTTTGAACGTCTCCCCATGTTCGGAATAAAAATGGGGCTGGACAACACCCGCAATCTGCTCCGCCTCGCGGGAAATCCGGAAAAAGACCTGCGTTTCATCCACATCGCCGGAACCAACGGCAAAGGTTCCACAGGGGCAATGCTGGAATGTGCGCTGCGCCGCAGCGGTCTGAATACCGGGTTCTACACCTCGCCGCATCTGACGGACATACGGGAACGTTTCCGTGTGAACGGCCGTGCCGTACCCATGGAACTTTTCTGCAACTGCGTGGAAGAACTGCTCAAAGCCGCCTCCTACGGCACGGATCACTGCGAAAATTTCACCTATTTTGAGTTTCTTACGGTTCTGGCGGCAATGATCTTCTCCCGTGCGGGAGTGGATGCGGTCATCTGGGAGACCGGTATGGGCGGCAGACTCGATGCCACCAACACCGTTACGCCGCAAGCCGTTGTCATTACCAATATCGCACTGGATCATCAGGCGTATCTGGGCAATACCGTTGAGGAGATCGCCGCAGAAAAAGCGGGCATCATCAAAGACGGTGCGCCGCTCTTCTGCGGCGTCATGTCCGATGCCGCACGGAACGTGCTGCTGGAACGGGCAAGAAATACCGGTTCGCCCGTCACCGGCCCCGCCCCGGAAATCACCGGAAAAGTGCGGTACGTTTTTTCCGGCAACCGGCTCTGTCAGCAGTTTCAGTTCAACGGACGGCAAGTGACCCTCGCGCTCCCCGGTGCCATGCAGCGGCGGAATTTCCGTCTGGTCAGTCAGGTATTGGCGCACTTTGCCCCCCGCTGGGGATTTGATTTCGACCGTGCGCTGGATGCGCTTGAATTTGTCCGCTGGCCCGGCCGCTGCCAATGGCTCAATGAACGGCTCATCATCGACGGCGGACACAATCCCGACGGGCTCACCGCCTTGCAGGAGGCTCTCAAAGAGGTTCTGCCGGGAGAAAAATTCTCCGTCGTATTCGCCGCATTCAAAGACAAGGAGGTTCGTGAGAGTCTTTCTCTGCTTGCGCCGCTGGCATCGGAATTCATTTTCGTACCCATCCGTGAGACGGGGCGTCCCTGCTGGAGCGCAGAAGAGTTTGCCGGTATGCTCAAAGAGTTGGCGATCGACATTCCCTGCCGGGGTATGGATAACGGTTCCACCGCTGTCAGTACCGTGATCTGCAACAGCAGACAAAAAGTTTTAGTCGCCGGTTCGCTCTTTCTTGCCGGAGAGGTACTCGATACCTTCTCTGCCCCCCGGGATATTCTTGATCTGGCATAATCACAATAAGGATTTTTTCTATGAACAACCACAACATAACGATCTCTTCACCGGATATGCCGGTAAATAATCTTCAGCAGGCTCCGCTCGTAAAGATGCGCGAACCGATCATCTTCCCCTACTGTCTGGGGCAACTGCTCATTGAGGGCGAAGAGAACATCGCCGCCGTGCAGTTCGCACTGACCAAAAACCGTCAGCTGGCGATCTTCCCTATGCTTCCGGGGCAGAATGAGTTGAACGAACTTCCCGTCCCGATGCAGATCGAAACATTCGGCTACAAAGATGTGGAGTACGCCGCAACGGGCGTACTGGTGCGTATCCTGAAAAATCTCACCTTCCCCGACGGCAGTCAGCAGCTCCTTGTACGGGGTCTGAAACGCATCACCGCCGTATCGGTGGAACAGGGGCGGTCTGCGCTGCAAATGGCGAACTTCCACCCCGTTCCCGAAGCCGCCGGTCAGGATGAAGAGATACTGGCGCAAAAGAAAAACGCACTGATCAAATTCCAGCAGCTCGCCTCGCTGATGCCCAATCTGCCCGATGAACTTCAGGCGGCTGCCAACAACACCCCCTCCCCCGGACGGCTGGCGGATCTCTTCGCAGACTCGCTGAATTTCTCCTATCTTGAGAAACTGATTTTGCTCAATCTGCCCGATCTGCACCAGCGGTATGATTTTCTTGCCGTGCTGATGAACCGTGAAGTGGAGATCCTTTCGCTCTCCATGAAGATCCAGAATGATGTCCACCAGGCGATGAGCCAGAACCAGCGGGATTTCTTTCTGCGGGAACAACTCCGGGTCATTCAGGAGGAACTGGGGCAGGACAGCCGCACGCCCGACATCGTGGAACTGGAAAAACGCATCAGCGAAACCGAATTGCCCGAAGCCGTCCTCGAAGTGATCCAGAAAGAGATGAAACGGCTGGAAATGACTCCGCCCAATGCTCCGGAGTACCACATCGCCTACACCTATTTGAACTGGCTGCTGGATATTCCGTGGTACGTTCTGACCGAAGACCGCCTCGATGCCGCCGAAGCACAGAAGGTGCTGGATGAAGATCACTACGGTCTGGAAGATGTAAAAAAACGTATTCTGGAATTTCTCGCCGTCCTTCAACTGCGGCAGAACGAAAATCACCGTTCGCCCATTCTCTGTCTGATCGGTCCTCCCGGCGTGGGAAAAACATCTCTGGGCAAATCCATTGCCCGCTCCATGAACCGCAAATTCATCCGCGTCTCCCTCGGCGGCGTGCGCGATGAAGCGGAGATCCGCGGCCACCGCCGCACCTACGTCGGTGCACTGCCCGGACGTATCATCCAGAACCTGAAAAAAGCCGGAAGTGCCAACCCCGTTTTCATGCTCGATGAGATCGACAAACTCGCCAGCGACGTCAAAGGCGACCCCGCCTCCGCACTGCTGGAAGTCCTCGACCCCGCCCAGAACAGTGAGTTCAACGACCACTACATCGAACTGGACTGCGATTTGAGCAAGGTCTTCTTCATCGCCACCGCCAATATGGAAGATACCATCCCCGGTCCTCTGCGTGACCGTATGGAGATCATCCGTCTGCCCGGTTACACCTCGCTGGAAAAACGGGAGATCGCCAAACGCTATCTCGTCCCCCGTCAGATCACCGAAAACGGTCTTGCCGACCGCAAGGTACGTTTCCAGATGAGTGCCATTGACGAAATCATCGACTATTACACCCGGGAAGCCGGTGTGCGCCAACTGGAACGTACCGTTGCACAGGTACTCCGCCGCATCGCCCGCCGTATCGTCACCGGAGAGATCCCCGACGGCGCAACGATCACCGTCAACGGCAAACTTGTGCGGGAACTCCTCGGCGCGCGGAAATATCTGCTGGATGAAGTGGAACGCAACGGCGGCGGCATCGGTTCTGCGACCGGCATGGCGTGGACCGGCTGCGGCGGCGTCATTCTGCCGGTGGAGATCATCGCCATCCCCGGCGGCAAAGGCAACCTCAAACTGACCGGTTCACTGGGCAAGGTGATGCAGGAGTCCGCAGAGACGGCATTCAGTCTTGTCCGCGCTCATGCGGCAGTCTGGGGCATCGACCCGGCGTACTTCAACGAAAACGACTTCCACATCCACGTTCCGGACGGGGCGACCCCCAAGGACGGTCCGTCCGCCGGTGTCACGATGACCATGGCTTTGATCTCACTGCTGACCAAAACGCCGCTGCGGTCCCGTTTCTCCATGACGGGAGAGATCACGCTCCGGGGCAATGTCACCGCAGTCGGCGGCATCCGTGAAAAGGTCATCGCCGCCCTCCGCGCCGGAGTCACCACGATCATGATGCCGGAAGAAAACCGCAAGGATGCCGAAGAACTCCCCGATGAAGTCCGTTCCAAACTGGAACTCCACTTCGTCAGAGATTTTCACGAAGCGGCACTCGTTGCCTTTAACGGAAAGGTCCAAACCCGATGAAAAAATACACATTTTTCGCCCTGTTTCTGGCGGCATTGAGCAGTTTTGCCGAACTGCCGCTGGATGAGTTCATGAAGTTCGCCCGCAACCCCAACGCCATATCCACCTATGCGGCACTGGAAGGTACTGTTCAGCATCAGCGGCGGGGCAGTGCGTTAAAGAACGAAACCATCTACTTTGCCATGCTCATCACGCCCGACCGCCTGACCGGACAGGTCATCATCGGCGGCAAAGAGGGGTACGCCATCGGCCAGAGCCGCAAGGTCGGCAACTACACGACCACCGTTCTGCCCATGCCGGGCAGCGGCAAAGAAAACCGTCTCGGCCACATGGGGCTGCGTGCCGACGATCTTGCCATGGGCTTTCTCTTCTACCCTGTGATCAGAGAACTTCCGGGCGCAAACGTGAGCATCGTCCCCTGCCGGGTGGTTCTGCTGGAGTCTCCCGACAAAAGCGAACAGGTCAAAGTCTACATCGCCCGCAAACACTGTTTCCCGCTGAAAGCAGAATTTTTCGCCAAAGGAAAACCGCTGGACGGTATGCCTGACCGGACACTTGAAACCTCCAGTTTTGAAAAGAAAAACAACCTTTACTATACCAAAACCATCAAACTCAGCGGCCCCGGCTGGCGAACCCGTGTGGAGTTCGATTCCGCCAAAGCCGACATCAATGAACTGGAATCGACCAATCCCCCCGCGATCATGCGGAAATTGGAAAAATAACGGAGACAACAATAACAATGACCAGACTTGAACATATCCGCAACTTCTGTATCATCGCCCATATCGACCACGGGAAATCCACCCTTGCCGACCGTCTGCTGGAACTGACCAAGACCGTTGCCCAGCGCGACTTGCAGGAACAACTGCTGGACGGAATGGATCTCGAACGGGAACGGGGCATCACGATCAAATCCCACCCCGTCCGCATGGGTTACTCCTCCGATGACGGCAAAGAGTATGAACTTCATCTGATCGACACTCCCGGACACGTGGACTTCACCTACGAAGTCAGCCGCTCCCTCGGAGCCTGTGAGGGCGCACTGCTGCTCATCGATGCCACTCAGGGCGTACAGGCACAAACGGTCGCAAACGTGACACTGGCATTCAAAGAAAATCTGACGATCATACCCGTCATCAACAAAATCGACCTGCCCGCCGCCAATCTGGAACTCTGTTATGAACAGATGGAAGAGATCCTCGCCCTTCCCCGCGAAGAGGCACTCTGCGTCTCCGGCAAAACCGGCGAAGGCGTCAAGGAACTGCTTGAAGCCATCGTCAAACGAATTCCACCGCCGCAGACCGAAGAGACAAACGGTTCCAGCGCACTGGTTTTTGACTCTGTTTACGATGCGTTCCGGGGCGTGGTCAACTACGTCCGGGTGGTGGACGGCTCGTTCAAACGGGGGACCCGCATCCGTCTGATGAGTACCGGTCTGGAAAGCGAAATCAAAGAAGTCGGTCACTTCAGCCCCGAAATGCGCGCCGATGACGAACTCAAAGCCGGTGAAGTAGGGTATATCATCCCCAACTTGAAAAGCCCCTCCGATGCCAAAATGGGCGATACGGTCACCGACACCAAACGTCCGGCAGAAAAGCCCCTGCCCGGCTTCAAGGAGATCCGCCCCATGGTGTTCAGCGGCATCTATCCCATCGACACGGCGGATTACGAACAGCTCAAATACAGCATGGCGAAACTTCAACTCAACGATGCCGCCTTTGCCTATCAGGCGGAATCCTCTGCCGCACTGGGCTTCGGTTTCCGCTGCGGCTTCCTCGGTCTGCTCCACATGGAGATCATTCAGGAACGCCTCCGCCGGGAATACAATATGGATATCATCGCCACCTATCCGTCGGTGATCTACCATGTCTATATGAAAGGCGGCGAAAAAATCGACGTGGATAACCCCGTCTATCTGCCTGACCCCTCCGGCATCGACCGCATCGAAGAGCCGATCATCAACTGTCACATCATGACGCCGACGACCTATATCGGAGATGTGATGAATTTGATCATGAGCAAACGCGGCCTCTGCACCGACACCGCATCGGTGGATGCACAGCACGTCATCATCACAGCCGAGATCCCCATGCACGAAATCCTGATCGACTTCCACGACAAACTCAAATCCATCACCCGCGGTTACGGCAGTATGGACTATGAACCGGCAGGATACCGGGCAGGCAAACTGGTCAAACTGGATATTCTGGTCAACGGCGAACCGGTGGATGCCTTCAGTTCGATCGTCCATGTGGATATGGCGTATGAACGGGGACGGCAGATCGCAGAACGGCTCAAAGAGGCGATCCCGCCGCAGATGTTCCAAATCGCAGTCCAGGCGGCGATCGGCGGAAAAGTCATTGCCCGTGAAAGCATCCGGGCATTGCGCAAAAACGTGCTTGCCAAGTGCTACGGCGGCGACATCACCCGTAAACGCAAACTGCTGGAAAAGCAGAAAGAGGGCAAAAAGCGCATGAAACTCATCGGACAGGTCAATATCCCGCAGGAGGCATTCGTGGCGGTGCTGAAAGCAACGGATGACGGAAAGTAAAACCAATGAAATTCTTCACCAACAACAAAAAAGAATTCAAGAAGTGGCTGTCCGCAGCCCGTCTCCGCCGTCACAGCGAAGACGATCTGCTGACGGAAAAACAGCGTGCCGGACTGGATGAAGTTCTGTCAGAAGCCGCCAACGGCACTCCTGCAGAACTGAAAAAGTTTCAGGAACGTTTTGAAAAGCTCCTCCCCCGTTACCGTCACGCCGGGATACGGGAACTGCTGGATCTGCTTGTTGTAGTGGGGGCAGTTGCTTTCGGGATCAGGGCGTTGTATTTTCAGCCGTTCCGTATTCCGACCAGCAGTATGCAGCCGACCTTGTACGGCATCCATTATATGAGCAGAGAAAACGCAACCAATCCGCTGTTGGGCAAACTGCCCGCGCCGTTGAACTACGCTCTCTTTTCGGCCCAGAAAGCCCGCGCCGTCGTGCAGGAAGAGGGCGAACTTGATCCGGAATCGCTGGAACACCGGAACGGTCTTTTCAAAGAGACGACCTCTTTTTCCATCGGCAGCTGCCGTTACAGTCTGCCGGGAGATCCTCAAAAAGTCGTTGATTACGCACGTCTCTCTCCCCGTACCTACAAGGAGGGCGAAGTGCTTGCCGATGGTTTCCGTTCCCTCGGGGATCATCTGTTTGTGGAACGTTTCAGCCTCTATCTGGCTCCGCCGAAGCGGGGGGATGTGATGGTTTTCACGACCGAAGGTTTGCGGGCATACGACAGAAATCTCTCTGACCAGAGCGGTTTCTACTATGTAAAACGCCTTGTCGGTCTGCCGGGAGATACGCTGAAAATCGTCAACAATGTCCTTCACATCCGCCCGGCGGGAGGAGAAAAGTTCGTTCCGGCAGCAGAACTTTCTCCGGTATTCGACAAGATTTACAGCGGCAAAGGCGGTTATCAGGGACACTTGAGTTTCATGGGGGAACACCTCAACGAACCGGGCAAAGAGTTCCACATTCCTGCCGATCATTATTTTATGATGGGGGACAACTCGCAGTTCAGTCTGGACAGCCGCTTTTTCGGGGCGGTACCCCGCCGCAATCTCATCGGCAGAGCGTGGCTGGTCTTCTGGCCGATCAGCCGCCGCTGGGGTTGGGTGGACCGCCAGCCCCCCGTGGACGTTCCGACCGGAGAGGCAAGAGGAGCGACGTTCCCCAGCATGTATCTGCAATAGGAGATAAAAGATGACAGAAAACACTGCCGCTGTCGTTTTACAGCAAGGAAATTATTTGCGAACTGCCATTCCAAATAATTTATTTCAAAATCAAAAACCGGCACATCTGCGTGGTGTTCTGTTGCCGAAGTTGCTGTCTGGAGAAATCAACGCATCGGAGGTGGAAGTGTGAACCGGAAAGTTTCGATCCGATTTTTTAATAACCGGGAAGTTCGGGCGGCATGGGACGATTCCGCCAACCAATGGTTGTTTTCGATCGCCGATATTGTCGGCGTGCTGACCGAAAGCGTAAATCCGAGAAAATATTGGAGCGTGCTGAAAACTCGCCTGAAAAAGTCTCATCCTGAGTTGACTACAAATTGTAGTCAACTGAAAATGACCGCAGTTGCTATCAGGTAACTTGGACTTCAGGAAATTTTGGTGTAAATTACGATCAGGAGAAGAATCTATGGCAAAAATACTGGTAAATGCGATTGAAATTCGCACCTTGAAAATCAATGAAGAGGATTACATTTCCCTCACGGATATGCTTAAAGCGAAGGATGGAGAGTATTTTTTCTCCAACTGGCTGCGTAACCGCAATACCATTGAATTTCTGGGAATATGGGAAAAAGTTTACAACCCCAATTTTAATTGTGTCGAATTCGACATAATTAAAAGTCAGGCTGGTCTCAACAGCTATCGTTTAAGTGCAAAAGAATGGATGGAAAAGACTCAGTCTATCGGGATCATTTCAAAAGCCGGACGTTACGGTGGAACATACGCCCATAAAGATATTGCTTTTGAATTTGCTATGTGGATCAGCCCGGAATTCAAAGTATATCTTATCCGTGAGTTTCAGCGTTTGAAAGAGGATGAGCAAAAACTGCTCGGCTGGTCTGCGAAACGGGAACTGGCAAAATTGAATTACCGGATTCATACCGATGCAATCAAGCAAAATCTCATTCCGCCGGAATTGGACCGCAAAAAAGTTTCTATTGTTTACGCCAACGAAGCAGATGTCCTGAATGTGGCAATGTTCGGAATGACTGCTCAGGAGTGGAGAGATGCCAATCCGGATAAAAAAGGCAATATCCGCGATTATGCCACGATCAATGAGCTGATCTGTCTTTCCAACCTTGAAAGCCTGAATTCGGTTTTTATCAACGATGGCTTGCCGCAGTCAGAACGGCTCCTCAAATTAAACAAGGTTGCGATTTCTCAGATGAAAATTTTGTCGGAAGTAACCGA
>JAFTUS010000138.1 GCA_017466125.1 Lentisphaeria bacterium
CCATGCCTGTCAGAGGAACGTTGAGCGTCGCAGTCTGCACTTCGCGCAAAGCGGCATAATTGGCTTCTGACGGAGCAAGTTTTTTCAACGCTTCAAGAGTCGTCGGATTTTTCGGTCTGTGCGCATGGAATGCCGCCAACTGCGCAAAGATAAAGGGCATGGTCTGATCGTTCCAGCGGTTGCGCCAGTCTTTGATAAGCAGCGGATGCAAATTCATATAATCCCGGGCGTTGCCGGTATTGGAACATCCCTGATACCAGATAAATCCGCGCATGGGATAAACCGTAAACGGCTTGACCATGGCATTGAAAAGCGTAGCAGGGAACTGTGGCGAACTGAGTGTGAGTTTTTCGCCGCCCGGACGGGTACCGATTTTTCTTAAATCTGCGATAAATTCATTTTTGGTAAGCCATTTACCATTGAGAGAAATGGCCTCATTCTGACCGCAGGAAAGTTTGATGTTTTCAGAAGCGACCATGCCGGTAACATAAATATTGCTCACACGAATGGCAATGGTTGCTTTACCGGCTTTAACCAATTTGCCGGGAATGGTGTACACACGCGCTTTGCACCAATATTCCTTGTCGTTGATGGTAGTTTCACCGATTTTTTCACCGTTGAAGAAAGTTTCATCAAGGTCATCGATAGCACCGAGAGAAAGTTTGAGGTCTTTTCCTGCCCATGTTGCCGGAATATCCACATCACGGCGGAACCATATCACACCGACTTCAGGGAAAGTATATTTCGGCAAAGTGACCTGACGCCATGAAGTTGCATCAAACTTGGGACATTTCCAATTTTTGGCGGCTTCGGTCTGCTGTGCATGGACTTCATAAAAGCGGGCAACCCATTTGCTGACGGAAATTTTCTCTTTTTCCGCAATCTGCTTCACCTTTGCATCATAATCGGAATTCCGGGCATTAGCGATTTGTGCCAGTTCGTTATTGCGTGCGGCAACTTTGTAACTGCTTTCGCTGATCCACGGCTCAATGCGGGTTCCGCTCCAACTGGAGGCGATAAGTCCGATGGGAACGTTCAAATCCTTGTGAAGTTCACGTCCGAAGTAGAAACCGCAAGCAGAGAATTTGCCGACAGTCTTGGGAGAACAAACCTCCCAACCAAAGGTACTGGTAATGTAATCACGCTCTTTTCCGGGAGAAACGGCACGTTTCACCTGAAAGAGACGGATATTCGGGAAATTGGCGGCGGCGGCTTCCGCACGGCCGTTTTTACTGCACCAGAAACGTCCGCCGACAACCGGCATCTGCATGTTGGATTGACCGGAGCAGAACCAGACTTCACCAATAAGCACATCGTTGAAGACTTTCGGGGCAACACCGTCAGCACCGCTGACCGTGACCGTGTAAGGACCGCCCGCTTCCATTGCCGGAAGGACGGCTTTCCAGATACCGCCTTTGCAAGCGGTCGCTACGACACTGTTTTTGCCGATCGTGACTTTAACGGATTTTCCTGCTGGAGCAGTACCCACGATTTGAATGGGTTTCTGCCGTTGCAGAACCATGTAATCACCGTAAACGTTATTCACGGTGAACTTCTCCGCTGTCGGTTTGGTACAGCAGAAAGAGGCACAAGCCCCCGTCAGCAGCACCAATCCCAATGCGGCGATTGCGAAAAGTGATCTTTTCATTTTTTCTCCTCATTTGTTTTTATTTTCAGAAGGTAATCCGGCATATCCGTACGGAATGGACATGCAGGGAACTCTTCCTGATTATACAAATTCGGATCGATCGGGAAGCCCGCCCAGGCGTAGCGGACATGAGCCGGGTCTTTGACTTTTTCCGACCAGACCACGACACTGTTTCCATCCAGTTTGGCATTTGCCCAGACGAATTTGCCGTCTTTTCCGGCAATGGCGAAACAGTTGAGTTTGCCGCCTTTGACTTTCAAGCCCTTGCCGATATTGGTAAATTCGATACGGGCTTTGCCGTTTTCAACTTTCATCGACTTGAACATCGGTCCGGAGGTCACGCCTTTGTAACCATAGACCAGACGTTTTGCTTCCTGTGCCATGCGGTAGGCAAGATCCTGTTTGTTGGCGGGGTGGATGTCAGAGTGATCGCCGATGTCGATGGCAACGCCCATGCCTGTCAAGGGAACATTGAGCGTCGCAGTCTGCACTTCGCGCAAAGCGGCATAATTGGCTTCTGACGGAGCAAGTTTTTTCAACGCTTCAAGAGTCGTCGGATTTTTCGGTCTGTGCGCATGGAATGCCGCCAA
>JAFTUS010000016.1 GCA_017466125.1 Lentisphaeria bacterium
ACACATGCCCCGCATCAAGGGGATTGTGACTCCTCGAGTTGCTCCTTGTTGACAAAACACAGCGTATATCACACATGCCCCGCAGCAAGGGGATTGTGACCCGGCTTTGTTTCTGAGTTCAATCAACTGAAAAATATCACACATGCCCCGCAGCAAGGGGATTGTGACTTATATGCTTTCTCGATAAGCTCTTCCCCTGTACCATATCACACATGCCCCGCATCAAGGGGATTGTGACCATTGAACTTGCACTTTATTCCATTCAGAAACCAGATATCACACATGCCCCGCTTCAGGGGGATTGTGACTACGTTCCCCACACCGGGAGGAAATCCGAGACCTATATCACACATGCCCCGCATCAAGGGGATTGTGACTTCATTCATTTTTAATTTTACTTTCTGTTTTAATTATATCACACATGCCCCGCATCAAGGGGATTGTGACGATTAAATCCGGAACTCGAATGAAGAATAAACAACAAAAAAAATACAAAAAAACTTGACAAAAACTATTGAGACGTTATATTAACAGTACGTATTTACCGGAGTTGAATAATGAACGATCATCAACGAAAACTGAATGCTTTTTTATACTTGTATGATACTTCTTTCGGCACGCTTTGGTGGTGCAAAAATTATTTGTGGGCTCAAGATAAATCTTTTGTAATTCCACAAGGCAAGGAAAATGGTTATCATCCCGGAGTTTCAATTCAAAAGTCCCCACCCCCCAATAACGGAATCGTTCCTATGCTGCTTGGCACTTCGAAAAAACCATTCTCAAAGAGTGCCGTTTCCTTGAAAATGAACGATGATGAAGATAAATTCGGGTATTTTGGCTCTTTGCGGCCGATAAACTTCTCCTTTGTCTCTTTTTTGAATGGAGATATCACTATCGCTAAAGAAAAAAAATTATCTGATGTTGAACAAAAGAAATTACATGATTTTATCAAAAGGAAACTTGCATGGAAAATAAAGTAAAAAAAACGACCCCTTTGAGTGACGAAGAAAAAGACGCATGGTGTGAATGGCGAAAATGGTGCAGTATTTGGCGAGTCCGGCAGCCCGCCCCCTCTTCCGCAGAAATTGAAGCAGGGAAAACTGATGATATTCCACCGGAAGTACGTCAAAAGTATTTTTTGTACCTCAGTCGGAAAATAGACAAAGCCATCAGAAAAAAAATAGAGGTCTTTGGTGTTCCCTATTATACATCCGACAAGTTCGATGGTGCTGAACTGAACCTGCTCAATGAAACCATCAGTGCCTTTGATGATTATATGAATGGCTCCAAAAAGAGGAAAAAAGATGGCTTTACAGGGGTGTCATACAAAGATTATATTTTTCACCTGATAGCTTCCGGCGAAAATTTCAGTCGCATTATTAATGGAAAAATCTTTGGAAAAAAAGCAGGATATATCCGAAGCATCGTTGTAAAATATGTAGAGGATAATTTCTCACTTGAACACGGTCCAAAGGGCGGTGTAAGTTATTGGGATGCAGAAGATGGTAAATATCACCAAGGTATTAGACTGCTGCCCTCTATGAATCAGACAATAGACCTCGAAAATGAACATAGCCTGTTTGATGTGTTGGCTGATAAACATACAATGCCGTTCCTGGAAGAAAAGTACGATTTTTCTCCGTTGCTTAAAAATCTTACACAAGATGAAAAGCTTATCATCGTAGCAAAAATGTATGGAGTACCGATGAGCAACCCCGGACTTTTGAAAGCATTGGAATGCAAAAAGACCAAAACATGTGATCTTCACAATAAACTCTTCCCGCCAGTAAATGCGAGAAGTTGTCCAGATTCGTTGTATGCTAAAATTGAAACTGCCGGTTTTGGCGAAAATTTGGCACCAGGGCAGATCTGCGAAGGTTTGGAGAAAGAGCAAATCAGCGAAGGTTTGGAGAAAGAGCAAATCATTTTTATAACAGAACTGATAAAATCAATTATTTTTGATTTAGCTGCGGAAAAAAGATTCTATTCCTTCTTATATAACTTGGACAAAAACATCTTTAAATAAAAAGGAGGAATAAATTATGAAAGAATATTTACCAGAAAAAAACACCTGGGCTTTTGTCAGAGAGTTCAAAATGCTTGAAGCCCTTTCCGCCAATGATTCCGATGATAATGCTGCAGTCCTCACGGAAGACATTTCCATTGAGACCGATGCCGCTTTCAGAGAAAAAGCCAGTCAGTTAGTATCTCCTTTCAATTTGAATATCCAAACGGGTCAAATCCGCTTGCTTTCGCAGACAGATAAACTGACCTATGCTGTTGTTCTGCCATGGAGCTGGAGTCATTCTCTGATTGTCCCCTTCTCACACTGTGCCAATCCGGCTACGGATGGCGAATTATATTCCGATGGAGAAGAGCGCGGGCTTTTTCAGCAGGTCTTTCAGGTTTGGAATGCACGTACGATCAATAGAGCTATCCTTGCCAGAAGTTGGGTTATGGGCGAAGTTTCACAGGCTGATTTGGAAAGACTCAATAAAATGCTTCAGCATAATTGGCTGGATGGCGAATTGCCGGAGGATATCCGGAATATGACAGGTGTCCCTTTGCTTGAAGGGTACGATATCCGACGGAAATTTCTGCAGGAAGAGTTGGATAACTTTGCTGCATTAGATGCAGAAGATGCCTCACTGGATCTCTCTTTTGAAAGCATTGAAGATGTACCCATTAACAGGCAATTCAATGTACTCCAGAAAACTAAAGTTGCAGAAAAACTGCTTGCTGCGTCCGGAAATAATAATCTGTCTGAAGCATATATTATGATTGGTGATGAGTTGAATTTTCTGCAAGGAGTGGAATTAACAGATTTTGAACCGGTCAAAGCACAAAGTCCGATGCCTGACTTCTGCTGGGTTGCTGAAAATTTACCTGACAGCTGTACCGAAAATATGGTTGTTATTTTTCGCTATCGAGAAAGTGGCGATACCATCGGCAGCGGTTGTTTGATCAAACAAAATTACGGCTGGGAAATTGTTCTTGCCAATGCTGTGGATTCAGAAAATGTCCCGGCAATCAATTCCCCAGCTGACATTCAATTGATTTTCATTGGAAAATAATTATGACAGCTCATGCCTTTTGCCGTAATTTCCCAACAACGGAATCTGCTCAACGGGCATTCCGTTGTTTTTTCAGCAAGGGGTGTCCGCCCCAGGAGATGCCACAAAAGGAAAATGCGTTTTGGATGGAGTGTCAGACTCAAGCTTATGCAGAAGCTTTACTGTGGAACTATTTTCATTATGGAAGAAAAACAAAACTTTCTGCGCGAATGGCATCTTTTATGCCATTCGGATCGGCAGAAGATGGATATCCCCCCTTTGCCAGCTTATATGGTCAACGGGGATTGATTGCTCTTTTTCCCATTTGCTCTGATACGGTATCTCATGTATGCTTTATGTACTTATTTAAAAAACAGGGCCTTGAGAATTTCAAAGATCATCGCGGCTTGCTCGTGGGTAACAGCATTATTTCCAATGATGTTCGTATATATATAACCAAAGATTTTTCTCCGTTAGCAGATTGCATTGACGGAAATTCTTGGCAATTAGCATATCATCTGGCTTTACATTTTCTGAATGAAGAAATTTACGACAGTAAACTTCTGACTGGTTTTTTATTGACGGGAGCGGTAGAAGACAATAACGCGGTAACTGCTGTTGAAAAAATTGGTAAAAAAATCGAATTGCTACGCCGCCCCTGGCAGTTTTCTCTGGTGCTTCCGGAAAATAACAAAGCTGATATTCCTGAAAATCTTGATAATTTGACATATCACACAGTCGGAGAGGTCGAACAAGCATGGCGGCTTATCAGTAAGGTTGGTTTTACTGATTCAGACATCATACTTCCCAACCCGATATCAGAATTTCATATTTTAGTTGGCGGTTCAGCAAATCCGGCAATTTATACAATATTGCTGCTGAATCCTGAAAAAGTTTTTCTATGGCATTCTGAAGAAAGTTTTGAAACAGCCCAAAAAATCAAAGCCTATTTGCAACGTTATCCCTCATTGAACATTGAATTCGAACTTAAAAAAATGGATTCGGGGAAATTGCAGAATTGTTATAGTGATTTGGATCGTTACTTTCAAAGTTCCCTTTGCTCTGAATACTGTGTTATCAATATTACCGGGGGAAATCGTCTGATGGGATTCGCTGCATTGCTTATTGCACAAACCTACAATGTAAAAGTTATTTATAGAGACAGAAATGCCGCAGAAGAGGAACTGACGGCAATATCTTTTGACAATGGCAAGCGTAATTCCGGTACCGTAAAAGTCAATTGCTGCCCGGCTTACGTTAAACCACAAATAAATTGGCAGGAGTTGCTAAAGTAGCTTTGGTAGTGTCCGGTATTTTGCGCACATTTATGATTGATTATAAAACTGTGCATCAGGCGTAGCCGGAACAAAACGACCGACCGGAAAGCTTCGGAGGAGCAGGTCGTTTTGTGAAGGCGCAGCCCATCTTCTTCATTACAATACACCCACTTCTTTATATTTACAAGCGAGATATTGACGAGTCCCCCATTTTGTCGTAGAAATATGTCGTAATCTGGCTCCAACGAGCATCATAGCCGAATATCCATCCGGGAAACTTCCAACAACACGGGTTCGTCTCCGAATTTCTTGTTAATGTCCCAAATTTTGTGATGGGACGGGTTGTTTGACAAAAGTGCATCTGACCTTTATTTTTTAATAACTACAACAAAATAAATGAAAAATCAGATGTATAGTAAAAATACTATGGAAATGTCGATTTGTCAAGCGGAAAATGGATTTTCTGGCTACGTAACACTTTTTCTGTAAATTCTCTAAAATCCTCGCATTACCTTAGATGTAACGCTTGCTCTCAGCGAGCCATGTTTCACCCAATTCGATCAGAAGCGCAGTTGCGATTCTGAGCAAAGATTCCTTGTTGGGAAATAATTTAATACATCTTGTTCGTTTTTTCAACTCCTTTTGCTTTTGACTTTATCCAAGAGTCTTTTAGAGAATTTATCACGTTTTTTCAGAATTTCAACCGAGTTACACACAGTTCGCGCTCCGACTCCGACGAGTTGGAGCGCGCCCTATGCATAACTCTACGCTTCCGGCATACGCAATTTTACAGAAAATTCGTTACACTGCCGCGGAAACCATAACTGTTTTCTGAAAATTCCTTCTCGAATATCGGCATTATTACCTGCGATATTGCCTGTTGTATCATCCGGTCTATCATTGCCGGTACACCAAGCAACCGCACGCCGCCATCCGG
>JAFTUS010000139.1 GCA_017466125.1 Lentisphaeria bacterium
AACCTTTTTGGAAAAAGGTTCTCCCTTTCTCCCCCGAACCCCCTCTATCCTTTCCAAAAACTTTCGGGTAATTACATTTTTTGCATCCGCAAAAACTGTAATTGCTTTTTCAGCAAAATCACACAAAAACTGTGCGATTACGACCAACAGTTCGATCAGGGTGAATTTTTGTTTCATTTGAGTTCTCCTTTATTTATTTGCGGCGGTTGATTCTGCAACGGCCTTGTTTTGGGAACGGAACACTTCGGGCAGAAAGAATCTGCCGGATAACTTCAATTCGTCAACCACTCTCCGGCACCAGGGCAGATTTCCGATGCCGCAGCAGGAGTGAGCATCAGAGCCGACCGAAAAAGTGACACCGGCACGGTCAAAAACCTTTACGATACGCAAATATTCACGATGAAATTCTGCAAATGCAGTGCCATCGTGCCAATAGTACATCTGGTTCATGATTTCAAAGACTTTTCCGTTTTTGCGGAAAGCCTCCGCCACTTTTCCGACCCGTTCATCGGTAAAGTATTTCAAAGAAAGATTCAACGGATTTCTGCCGAAATTGAACGGATGCGCCATAATAGTGACAGCGGGGTTGTTCCCGGCGGCGGCAATGAGAGTATCGCAGAGGCGATCACAGAGAGTTTCCGGGTTGCCGGAGAAATCTTTCAACTGCGAAAAGAGAATGTTGTTGCAGTCCATGAGAACCAGTTCAAATTTTTCCAGCATCTCCTGCGAAACACACGCTTTCCCGTCAAGAGTACCCACGGCAGTTTCACAGCCGAAAAGATAGGGTACCGGAGCGGTATCCCGCTCTAAAGAGCCGTACTCCTCCAACAGTTTTTCCGCCTGCTGATTGGTGAATACATGATCAGCGAGGACGAATCCGGCAACCCCGTTTGCCTCGGCAGCATTGAGCATTTCCGCAACGTTATTACGGCCGTCCGAATACTGCGTATGGGTGTGGAGATCAAAATCAAAAATACTCATTTTTCACACTCCGCTTTATTTCCTTGCCGGTGCGGTGGAACTTCCCGGTTCCAGCACCGGATCAATGGTGACGATTTGGGCACCCTCCCTGCCGGAGAAGAGCAGAGAAACGGCAAGTTCCGTTTCCCGGTTGTGACAAGAGGCAGTAATGACCGGTTCCGGAAATCCCGTCTGAAGCGGGCGGTCAAAACCGGTAATGGAGAAATCTTCCGGCACACGGACGCCATTCTGACGCAGATAACGCATGGCTCCGACGGCACGGCTTGTGTTGAAGAAAATTCCGGCAGTTGCGGGCAAGCCTTCCTGAAGCATCCGCTGTGCCAACTCCACGCCGATAGCCTCATAACTGGGGTAGTGCGGGATAGGGTGCAACTGCGGCATGTGCCGGACTTTGCAGCCATTTTCTTCCAAAAACTCTTTCAAAATTCTGAAACGGTATTCACAGGTATCGCCGGAAGGATCCCCGGCAAGATAGATATCCCGATGCCCCAAATCCAGTAAATGTCTGCCTTGCATAAGGGCGGCGGCACGGATATCGGAAATAACATATTTGCAGACCTTCGGAACTCTGCCTTGCATTTTGCGGTCACGGAACTCCACCAGCGGCACTTTGTGACGGTTGGCAAAGTTACGCAACTCTGCCGGACAAAAGTGGGCGATGATGCCGACTGTACCGGCTTCAACGATCCGCTGCGTAATATCCCGGACATCGGGATAAGCCTCCCGCGTGATGATTTGCAAATTCTTCTTGCGGGCAAGTAAAGCGACTTCCGCACCGGCGGCACAATCGGCAAAATAGGAGTTACGCAAAGTGGGCAGCAGCAGAAAGACATTTCTGGAAACGGCAACGTTTTCCATACAATTTATATCAGGGACAGCCAGAAAAGTTCCACGACCGCTTTTCCGGATAACGATATGCTCGGATTCCAGTTCATTAAGAACGATTTCCGGGATTTTGGGGCTGACATTCAAAATGCGGGAAATTTCCCGCTGTGCCGGAAGTTTATCCCCCGGTTCCAAACGCTGTTCCCGGATGTAATTCAGGATATACTCCCGGGTCTGTTCCATCAATGTTTTTTTAGCAATCATAATTCTTCATCCTGTGACTCATTGACTTTTAATATATCATTAATAAAATAGAAATCAAGGTGTTATAATAATTTTTTTGGAAAAATTTTTTCCATAATTCTTCATCCTGTGACTCATTGACTTTTAATATATCATTAATAAAATAGAAATCAAGGTGTTATAATAATTTTTTTGGAAAAATTTTTTCTGCCGTTTGAAATGTTTCAAAGCGGGTGTATCTTAAAGAAAATAAAAAATGAGGATATATATGAAAATTATTACATTGGGAACAAGTCACGGCGATCCCACGGCAAGCCGTTATAACAGTTCCACGTTGCTGGAATGCAATGGAGCATATTATTTATTGGATGCCGGGGCTCCGGTTGCGGCATCATTGATCCGCCGCGGGATCGACATCAGTTCTCTGCGGGGAATTTTTCTGACACACATGCACGAAGACCACTTCGGCGGTCTTTCCGGTCTGCTCAAACACCTGACCAAATATCCGCCGTCAAGCCCGGTTCCGGTCTATCTGCCGGAAGATGCGGGAGAAGCATTCAAAAGTCTGCTTGCCGTTTCCCACCGTCCGTTATCCGATGAGGCGGCAACATTCAAATTGCTGAAAAAAGGTCTTGTTTACGAAGACGGAAATCTGACCATCGAAGCCATCCCCACACGCCATGCCGAAAATGAAGGCAGAAACTTCCCCTCTTTCGGATTTTCCATCCATTCAAAAAGCGGAAAACATTATCTTCACACCGGCGATCTGAAACACGATTTCTCCGACTTTCCGGGGGAATACTGTACGCCGGATACCGTCTGCGTATGCGAATTGACCCACTATCCCTGGAGTTGCGCCGAACCGGTACTCAAGAATATCAAACTCACAAGAATGATCTTCTCCCACATCGGCAATCAATGGAAATCAGGCACGGTCTTCGATCTGCCCTACGACAACATCATCGCCGAAGACGGAGACGAATTCAAGCTATAAAAGCCTTATTCCCGCCCATTCTATTAAACCTGATTTAACTAACGCAGCAATGTCCGTAATGAACAAAAAAACAAACTAAGATAACGTGATTTTCAACGTTGGAATGTAATGGCTAATTGTTGCTGAAGCGGCGCAGGGTGGCTTCGGCTTTGCCGAAGTCCCAGTCCGGGGCGATCCGCAGAAGACGCAACCAGATATCTTCGAGGGAAACCGTTATCAATCCCGCAAAACGGAGCAGACGGCGGAGGACAAATAGCGGGTAAGGATAGTGTTTCTGATTAAAAAAATCGTCATATACCACGATTTTTTGCTTTTTATGAAATAAAACAATTGAAAATGCTGTCAGTACAGTGTATATTACAGCAACAGGAGAGTATGATAATGAAAGATATTACCAGCAGCGTTTATAACTTTGAAGATCTGATACAGGGAAATTTTCTGTATGTAGATAAGACTGAATACATCTGGCAGTTGATCCGACCTGCCAAAGGAATGTATTTTTTGTCGCGTCCGCGCCGTTTTGGTAAATCTTTGACTCTTTCCACTCTTAAAGCAGTCTTTGAAGGAAACAGAGATGCTTTCAAAGGGCTTGCCATCTATGACAAACCTTATGACTGGAAAAAATATCCAGTGATTCACTTGGATATGGCAAACTGCGATGTTCATTCAGAGGACGATTTGCGGGATTATCTGGTGCGTTTGATGGAGCGATTGGCACTGCATCACAATGTGAACGTAAAAATCCAACGTAATCTGCTGGCATCATCTTTTGCTGATTTGATAGAGGAAATTGCCAAGCAGGGCGATGTTGTAATTTTACTTGACGAATACGATAAGCCTATCTTGGAAAATCTTTCAAACCCCAACATCAATATTATCAGAAATGTTCTTGCTGATTTCTACTCTTCCATAAAAAAGGAAGCTGATTGTGAACGTTTTGTTTTTATAACTGGAGTATCTAAATTCTGTCATGTGTCTTTGTTTTCCAAATTGAATAATCTGACAGATATTACCATGGATGCCCGCTATGCAACGATGTTTGGTTATACTCAGGACGAGTTGGAAACAAACTTTGGAGACCGCATTGCTATTCTTGCTGGAGAGACCGATATAGAAGTATACAAGACCGAAATCAAAAATTGGTACAACGGCTATCGATTCCATAAAAGAGCAAAGACGGTTTATAATCCCGTATCTTTGGCGTACTTCTTTGAAAATGGCGGAGAATTCAATAATTACTGGTTTGCTACAGGGACTCCGTCATTTCTGTTGGAACTGACCAAGCAAAAAGATTTTAATTTTGAGGCAGCATTGAAAGAACCTGTGCCGCAGGTTGCATTCAATGCCTTTGAAATCGATAATATCGACCCGTTGACGTTACTGTTGCAGACGGGATACATTACAATAAAAGGAACAGAAGAGCGTTTCGGGCAGACCTGGTATTTTCTGGACTTCCCCAACCGTGAGGTTGCGGGAGCGTTCAGTGCGTATATCCTGAACAGTTATGCCGGAAAGACTCAAACGGCATCCGTGCAATTTACTGCCGAAATTGCCACCGCGCTCTTGAACCGGGATTTGAAGAAACTCCGCAAAATAATGGAAGTATTTTTTGCCGGAATACCTTACACTTCGCACAAAAAACAGGAATCGACGTTCCAGACGATCTTTTTCTCCATATTCCGCTTGCTGGGGTTGTATATTGAGGCGGAATCCGCCACCAATGACGGTCGGATCGATGCCGTTGTGCAGACCGCTGACGCCATATTCATCTTTGAATTCAAACTTGACAACGACCCGACGGCTCTGGAACAGATCAAAGAAAAAGAATACTATAAAAAATATCT
>JAFTUS010000140.1 GCA_017466125.1 Lentisphaeria bacterium
TTCTGCGGAGGCGGAGGCTTCGGCGGAGGCGGCTCCTCCGGCAAATGGTAACCTACTTTCTTTTCAGCGGGAAAAGAAAGTAGGCAAAGAAAAGGTGGAGGGTGTTTTAATTCTCTGGAATAGTTCTCTCAAGCTCAAAACGGTTGTTGACAATGCAATTTTGCTGAACTATGCCGTTTCTTCGGAAAACATCTCTTGACGCATAAAAATCCAAACAGAGAACGGCTTTCACCTCAAAGGAAATGTCTGTAAATTCCGATGAAATAAAAGCCGCCCCGAAAACCAGTCGCACCACCAACATTTATTTAAAGCCGGCTTTTTTCAGTTCTTCAGCAGTTCTGAATCCTTCGTATGAATTCGGGATTTGCTGCTGCAGTTTTTCTATTTTTATGATTGCCTGTTCCGGATCTTTTTTAATCTCATCAGAGATTGCTGTCAGCAATAATTTTGTATTTTCAATCATTTTGAAATTCATACTGCTGTAAATGGAAAACATATGCATCGCAGTTATTTTTTTAGCCACCCACATACATCCGACAGCAGTTCCGATATTGGTTACAATCAGGAGAATGACAGCAATCCAGAAGTTTTTTGATTTCAGCATGTTATTTCCTCCTTATGAATTATATTATACACTGAATAGTTAATGTCCCAAATTTTGTGATGAGACGGGTTGTTTGACAAAAGTGCATCTGACCTTTATTTTTTAGTAACCAAACAAAAAAATAAAAGGAAGAACCAGATGCATAATAAAACTACTATGGAAATGTCGATTTGTCAAGCGGAAAATGGATTTTCTTTGGACGAATTGGTGAAAAAGTTGGCAGATGCCTTTGAAAACAAGGCTTTTGCCGATATTTTGAAGATGAATTTGTAACTGACTCAAGAGGTTTTGATATACCGCATCTTTTACGGCCATGACAATCAGCAGTGTTGTTCGGATGGTCATTTGATGCTGAATGGCAGTTTTGAACGCCGCATCAGAACCAGTTTGGGCGAGTTCAAGATGAATTTCTGGCGGGTTCGTTGTTCAAAGTGTGGTAAGACTTTTGCTCCTTTGGGAAAGTTCATAGGTTTGGAATGCTATCAAATCAAAAAAACTGTTGGCTCTGCTCCGATCCAAATAATGCCTGACGGAACCGGTTTTAAGGGTTCTGGTGTTGACGGTCTGGCTCGGAAAGGTGATTTGAAAGTTGTTATCGGCATTTCGCAGCAGGGAAACATTTTTCCTTTGGCTTCAAAAGGCGAGGCAACTTGGAAAGACATTACCGATGAATGGGATAGAAACAAAATCAAATTCAAGGATGGCAGTATTTTAATCTGCGATGGCTATAGAATTGCCAAAGGATGATTTTTAAAAAGTTTCCGAGCAGGAAAAGAGCGATATTGAGGAGCGAATGGAAAAAGCTGAACTTGCCATAGATAAATTGATTGGATACTTTGACGGTTGCGGCTATGCTACTGCTGCAACCTATATTAGACGGGCAAAATTTGGAATGTTCGGCTATATCAGAAGATGGCTCAAGTGGGGATTGATTTCGCCTCGGGCATCTTCAATGGTTGAACGGGTTATGCGAGAACTCGGCAGACAGTTAAAGAAAACCGCCTACCATTGGAGTAATAAAGGCGCGACAAAGATCGCAAGAATAGTATTAAAACGGTTTACAAATGCCAAAGCAAGGGAGGGCTATTGGCAAGAAAAGATGATATTGTATAGGCAATGTTGTCATCAACATTGGAAATTGTAAATGTGTTTCACAAAATTTGGGACATTAAAAAAAATTAAGAAAAATCATATCGGCCCTTGACATTTGATGCGTTTTGTGGTATAATATAAACAGGTTGGCCACAACATGGCCACTTGAAAGGTGAAAGTATATGACAAAGAACATTCGCGGTTCCAATATCAAAAATATCCGTACCTATATCATGGGGCTTATCTACCGGAACAGCTTTTCTTCTGTCCGGGTTCCTTCCAGCATGGAACTGGCTCGGAAGTTCGGCGTGACCCGCCGCACGGCGCGAATGGCTCTGGAAGGGCTGATCGCCGAAGATTTTCTCACCAGTAAAAGCGGTATCGGTACTTTCACCAACCCCAAGCGCGGCTTCAAACTCAGCGGCGTTCAACAGAAACCTCTGATCGGTCTCTGTTTCGGGGACGGCTCTTTTTTCTATTACGATGCCTATACCGGAAAACTCTTTGCCGAAGTCATGAGCCAACTGCTGGATGCCGATTTCAATGTCTACCCTCTGGTGCATACGTCCACAGAACCGGAACTCATAACCGCTGAAATAGAGTATGCCGGATTGGATGGTGCTGTTTTCTGCAACCCCAATCCCGATTTTTCCGCAGTCAACTTTCTGCGCGCCGCCAATAAACCTTGTGTGACCATCCGCTATGCGGTGGAAGGTGCTGATTTTGTTCAGCCGCAAACCACTGAAGCCCTTCTGAAATTGGTTTCCATTGCGGAAGAAGAAAAGCGGAAAAAAATAACGGTACTGGTTTCGGAAGCTCCCGGCAATTATTTGCAGTCCAGTGTTCAAGCCGTTGAAAAATACGGTAAAAGCAGTGTGGAAATTGAACTTATTGAGGGGTTGGACCCCTCGATTTATGAGGCTGTTCTTACTGAAATATTCTCCCGTCCGGAAGAGACGCTGCCGGGAATGCTCCTCCTCGGGTGGCGCGCCCCCGAAACGGCAATGCGCATCATGGCGGAAAAAGGGATCGCTCCCGAACGCTGTTCTCTGATCGTGGACGGGGCTTTTTCTCTGCCGGAAGGATTTTCCGGTTATAATCTTGATGTCTCCTGTGCCGAAATGACAAAAGAAGCGGTCGCGCTTCTGGAGCAGAGGTTTCTGCACCCGGAACTGCCGCCGCAAACCAATATTGTAGAAGGAAAATTGATAAAAATAAACAGGGAAGGAGGACGGAATATTTTGTAAAAAAGGAATGAAACCACGGCCATGGTCTCATTCCCGTACCGATAAACGTATTGTCAAGCAACGCAATCGGCAGAAAAGAAATATAGCACTGTTGAAAGTAAAAGTCAACAGTTATTCTGTTTTTCTGCCGGAAAACCCAAAAAAGGAAAATGAAGAATGAAAAACAGAAAAAATTTTACCCTTATCGAACTTTTGGTCGTAATTGCAATTATTGCCATCCTTGCCGCTATGCTCCTGCCCGCTTTGAATAAGGCGCGGCAGAGTGCCATGGCGACTCAATGTATGAACCTTTTGAAGCAGACGGGGCTCGGTATTGCCATGTATAAAGATGATAATCAGGATTACTACATGGGGGAAAAGATTTCAGGTTCCAACCGGTCCTGGGATTATCAACTGCAATCCTATATCCCGGGAGCCGGAAAAGGAAATGTCTGGACTTGTCCGACTGCGAAATTAAAGAGTTATGGTTTGCATGAAAACTTCTATCAGAGCCGGATCATGGGCAAAAAGATCAAATGCGGTCGTGATGGCGTAATGCGTAATCCCGTTTCCGGCGAAGGTACTTCTTTTGAAAATCATGTCGTCGCTATTGATGCACAATGGCCCAATTTTTCATCCTGGAACGCCGCCAGTCTCGGCGTGGATGCCGCCAGTCAGGACGCTTATCTCGTCTGGAACCGTCACGGCGGCCCCAACTGTCTGATGGTGGGCGGCAATGTTGCCAGAATGACTGCTCCGCCCAAATTCAACTCCGGCAGAACCACAATCAATTCCAACGATCAATCTATGCTCTGGTGGTGATTTTTATGAAAAAATATTTATCTTTGATCGTTTGCGTTATCGTCAGCACCCTTGAGGCGGCGACCTTTGACAGTGCCGCTGTCAATGAGAAATTCACCAAAGCGGGGTTCACGGGCGGCTTTGTCTTTGAAAACGGCAAACTGCGGTACGATTCCGTCAAGACCGATAAGAGCAAGTTCCGCTGGGCGCGCCTTACGTACCCCGAACAGGTTGGCGGGGATATTATTGTACGCTTCGCCTACAAAATCAATTACATCCACCATTACAACGGCGTGGAACTGGAATTCCGCAGTGCCGAAAAGGATGCTTTCTTTGTCACTCTCCGCCGTGAACAGAAACAGCAGGGTAAACAGCTGGTCTCTGCCGCTGTTGCCGTCAAAGGCAAATCCACGGTAAAAAAGGAGATCCCTTTCGGGGCTTATCTGGGGGCGGTGGTGCTGAAAAGAACCGGTGATAAACTCTCCCTTTTTGCAGAAGATTCCAAAGGGAAACTTGTCCCCGTTCTTGAAGTTTCCGGTTTCCCGGCGGGTAATGCCGGAGTTTCTGTGAAATTCACTTCAGCCGCCCATACGCAGGGAAATATCGAAATCCGGGATTTTTCAGTGGAGAGCAGTAAAAAGTTTTCTTCCGCTCTCTATCCGGTTTTTCTGCCTGAAAAGAAAATCGCCGATGCGGTTTTTTTTGGCGGCGAAAAACTTACCCGGAATTCCGACGGCTCCTGCACGGTCGCTCCCGGCGGCGTTCTGGTCTGTGCCGTGCGCGGTGTACCGAATATGCGGAGTGCGAACCTGCGTTTTTTTTCTGAAGGGGCATTGAAAGTTACCGCTTTTCAGGCGGGAAATCAGGAACCTGCCGTCACGGGCGAAAGGTTGCTCTGGGATGAAAATGCCCCGAAAAAAGGTTATGCTTTCCGTCAACTGTTTCTGGGCAGTTTTCTCTCCCGGCACTGCCGCGACCGTCTCTGGGACTATCGGCTTTACTCGCTGGCTCCCACATTTCTGCTGGAATTTGCCCCCGCAGGAAATCAGCCGGTGCGGGTGGGGAAAATCGCTCTCCATGCTGCCGGAATGCGCCCCGGTGAACTCCTGAAAGGAAAACTTCCTGCCGTTTCTTTTGATGCAAAAGGGGTGCTGAAAAGTTCTTCAAAAGGCAATGAAATCACTTTGTCCGGCAAGAAACTCCCGTTCAAAACAGGCGATGAACTTCCGGACGGTTTTTCTGCTGTCGGTATCAGACTGGATAAGGACAATGCCGTTTACACCATCGGGGTCAACCGCAAGGCTTATTCCGTACAGTTGCTCCACGCTGCCGGAAAACAAGTCAAAGGTGAACCCGCTGCTGTTGCCGCTTATCAACTGGGATTTGAAGACGGTTCAACCGTTACGGAATTTGTTACTCTCCGCTGGAATACCGGCGTGTATCACATGGATTTCATGGAGCGGGGCAGAGCGGATTTCTCCTGGTGGGGACCGGTGGATTTTCCCCGGTGCAGTCTGGTGAAGTTTCCGGGCGGAAAATATCAGGAACTTTATTCCGGCATTTACCGTACCGGTTTCGTCAATCCTTATCCGGAAAAGAAAATCAAATCACTGACCCTCTACCGGATGCCCGGAGTCAGCAGTGAATTTCTTACTGCCGGGGTGAAATTCTGCGACGCTCCTCAAGCAATTACTTACGCAGTTGAACCGGAAGACTCCGCACTCGTCCCCGGAAAAAAAGTACCGGTTCGTATTTTCGCATGGACACCGGGCGGAGCCGCTCTGCCGGAAGGGGAAAAAGAGTTGAAGTTGATCCGTTCTGCAAGTTCGCATAAACTGGGCAGTGTGAACTTCAAAAAGTCCGGCGATTTCTCGGTTGCAAGAACCGTTTTTACCGTGCCGGAAAACCGTGAATATCCGGCTGGACCGGTCAAACTCTCGGTAAATGGATTTGTTTCTCCCACGCTCGGACTGATGCCGGAAAAACGGGGGAATTTCTACTACTCCATGATTTCCGGAAGCCGCTACCCCAGAGTTGATTACGACCGTATCCGCCGCATCGGGTACGATGCTGTCAAACTGGTCACGCCGTGGGAAGAAAAGGAGGAGGGAAAAGTCACCTTTTCTTTCAGCGAAAATTACACCCGCTATGCCAAAGAGAACGGCTTGCATTTTTCCACCCGGAATCATATCCGTATGGTGAAAGGACCGGAATATTTCCGGGAAAAAGGCGTTTTTCAGACCCGCTACTGGCCGGACGGACGCACCGAATGCCGCAATCAGATCGACCCTGCTGACCCGTGGACAGTCTCACGGATCGTCAACCTCTACCGGGAAACAGCCCGGTTTGCACAAAAAAATGGTGCTGTAAGCATCAATGCAAACTACGGCCTGCGCCCGGAAACCGGACTCGGAAGAGTCGATATGGGCACCGCTTCGCTTGCGATGTTCCGCAAGCATCTCGCTGAAAAATTCACGCCGGAACAAGTCAATGCCAAAACCGGCATGAAATATACCTCTTTTGAAGATTTCAAGCCCCTTGACCTCTACTTCGACAAAAGCGGATTTCTGCTCAAAGAGTATCTGCCGCTGCACCATGAAAATCTCGCAAAAGCACAGCGGGCAGTAACAGAAGCGATCCGTCAGGAGGGCTATACCGGACACTTGACATACAATGTGAGTTTCCATCCGTTTGAACACAAACTCATCGGCTCCAATACCGGGATCTATCTGCAGCTTTCCCGTGAATTTCCGCCGGGATCCCTCTTTCACGAAACCAGTGACCGTTACTGTCTGAGTTTCGTCAAATGGCTCGCGGCAAAACGCACGCTCGACCTCCCTTACGGAGACGAGGGCTGTCTGACTCCGCCGCCGGATATGCCCAACCGCATGGCTTTCTACTGGATGGCCATGATGCAGTGCCACGATGTGCTGACCTGCCAGTGGTACGCCGGGAAACCGGGTATGCTGGAAGTCGGTTCGCTCAAATCCATCCATGCGATGATCTACGATGCAGAATATCTGCCGGATAACTTCGCGCTGGCTCTGTCGCTGGATACCGGATTTGATGAAGCTCCGCTTACCATGCAAAGCACCCTCCACAAGCGCGCCGGCAGTCACTATGCGCTGGCAAATACGCTGCGGGAACTCAACTTCAACGCCGACCGCTACATGATCGACTCGTTTCCGGATGTGGATAAGAATATCACAAGCCGCCTGTTGATCGACGACATCAGCCGTTCCGTGCGTCCCGCATTCGGGGAGCGTTTGGAGAAGTTCATCCGTAACGGCGGCGTGTTCCTTGCTTCTGCGGAAACGGATATGCTTAACAACTACGCGTTTCTGCGTCGTTTCGGAATTGCTCCGGAAAAACTTTCCAAGGGAGAAATCGTCCGGAAAAAAGCGGGGAAGGGGATGATTATTTACTGCAACGAACCGTGGACCGGTGCGGGGTGGGACCCCGGCCTGCCGGAAAAACGGCGCGAACATATCCGCAAACTCCTGACCGGTGCGGGCAAATTCACACCCAACGTCAAAACGGATAAGGTCAATGTTTTTGCCACGCCGTACCGGGATAAAGACGGTGATCTGCTGCTGCATATCGTCAATATCCGCAGTGTCAAAACGCCGGTAAAGATTTTCTACAAAAGCAAACTGGCATCCGGAAATGTGTACGATCATGTGACAGGAAAAAACGTCGTTCCGCGCAAAGACGGCGAATATTCTTTTGCTGAAATCGAAATCGCTCCGCTGCGTACGACTCTCCTGCGGGTGAAAGGGAGGAACAGATGAGTAAAATAACCTTGCTTGGTACCGGGGCATGTGAGGGGATCCCCGCTCCGTTCTGCGAATGTGAACTCTGCTGTCACACCCGTCTGCACGGCGGAAAAGACTTGCGCCGCCGTTTCGGAGTATTGATCGATGATGAGACCATGATCGACTTCGGGCCGGATGCGGTGGAGTCTCTGCGTGCCGTCGGTGCGGATGAAACAAAAATCCGCCGTATCCTCGTGACCCATTCCCATGTGGATCACTTTGAACCGCTGGATCTGGTCTGGCGCAACGCTTATTCCGCTTGCGGCAGTCTGACGTTTTTTTCGGGGAAGGAAGTCCGGGAACGTTTTGACGATTGTATAAAACACATTTCCCCTCCCGGAACGGATACGAAAATCAACTGGCACAGGAATATTCCCGGCAAATCCGTTTCTGACGGTGATTGGAATATCCTGCCGGTACAGGCCGCCCACTGTCTGCCGGATGAATGTGCGTTCCTTTATCTGGTGGAGACGCCGGAAAAGAGACGTGTCCTGATTTTTTCAGACACGGGAAATCCTCCGGAAGCCACTTGGGAAACACTGAAAAACCAACATGCCGATGCCCTCGTTATTGAAATGAGTTTCGGCATCCATGAACCGTGGTGTCATGAGGAGGAATATCATCTCGGCGCAAAAGCTGCCTTGAAGATGATTGCCCGCCTGAAAGAAATCAATGCGTTGAAACCGGATGCATTGTGTGTGACCACCCATGTTTCACACTGTTCCAACACCCGTCATGCCGAGTTGGAGGCGTATTATAAAAATACGGAACTGCAAGCCGGTTATGACGGTTTTACCGCAGAATTTTAGGTGTTTGACGAAAAAGAGATAATTGTAACAACGATAATAAATAGTATTTTGCGGCGGAATGGACGTTTTTGATCCGTTCCGCCGCATTGTGTTGTTAAGTTGTTTGAAATGAATTTGTTATCGCAAAATAACCAAAAGGTCATCTTTGGTAATGTTTACGGAAATCCGAAGTTTTTTTGTAAAAAATACGGTTGTTTGGTTGAAAAAATGCAGAAGCGGTGTTATCTTATGTCATTGCATTAACTCTAACTTCTAAACCAAAAGGAGGGAAAAAAGAAAGATGAGTTGGATCGATTGGGTCATTGTGGTCGTGCCGATCGCATTGATCATGGGGATCGCTTTTTATTCAAAGCGGTATGCTCGCGGGGTTGCCGATTATCTGGCAGCCGGACGTATTGCCGGACGTTACCTCATCAGTGTAGGTGACATGACGGCGGCTCTGTCGGTGATCACGCTTGTTGCGGGTACCGAAGCAAACTATCAGACCGGTTATGCGGTCAGTTTCTGGAATGCGATCATCACCCCGGTCGGCATGTTTATCTCTCTGACCGGTTTCTGTGTGTACCGCTGGCGCGAAACCCGCTGCCTCTCCATGGGGCAATTCCTCGAATTGCGTTACGGCAGTAAGTTCTTCCGTATCTTCTGCGCTTCTCTGCGTACTGTTGCGGAAATGGTTACCAACGCCATCGGACCTGCCATTGCAACGAACTTCTTTATCTACTTCCTCGGTTTGCCTCACCGTGTCATGATCGGCGGAGTGAACCTTCCCTGTTACGGTATCGTTGTGGTACTCTGCCTGACGCTGGCTGTGCTTTTCATCTGGCCTGCCGGACGTATTTCCCTTATTATTACGGACTGCTTCCAAGGGTTGCTCTGCTACCCGATCTTCGTGGTCATCATCGGTTACATCATTCTGCACTTCTCCTGGACGGAGGATATTGCCCCTGTGATGCTGAACCGTGTTCCGGGGCAGAGTTTCATGAACCCTTACGACATTTCCCAGTTGCGCGACTTCAACTTGTTCGCTCTGGTGACCAACCTGACTGCCACGCTGCTCTGCCGTGCAAACTGGTTCGGCAACGATACCACCAACTCCGCCAAGAGTGCCCACGAGCAGAAAATAGCGGGTGTGCTTGGTACATGGCGTAACGGTATGTCCACCGTGTTCATTTTGCTGATCGCGGTTATTACCATTACCTTTATGACCAGTCCGCACTTTGTCAAGAAGAGCGATTTCAAGACCAACAGTACGGAAGTCCGTATCGAACTTTCCTCTAAAGTTCTGGATGAAATCATTCCCGATGCCAAGGAGCGTCAGCCGCTGGTCGATAAGATCAAAGCCGTTCCCGGTAAATTGACGGAGGCGGATTATACGCACAAGATGTCGCAGCAGAAGAATATGGATACTCCTTATCTCGATGCCATGCGTGAAGCCATGGGCGATACTCCGGAGGGCCGTATGCAGTTCCAGAAGTTCCGTTCTCTCTACAATCAGATGATGATGCCGACGCTGCTGGGCAAAATCTTCCCGGTCGGTATGATCGGTGTCTTCTGTCTGCTGATGGTCATGCTGCTGATCTCCACTGACGACAGCCGTATCTTCAATGCCTCCTCAACTTTGATGCAGGACCTGGTTCTGCCGCTTTTCAAGGGGCATCTTGATCAGAAGATGCACTTGCTGCTGCTCCGTCTTATGACGGTTTGGGTGGCTCTCTTCTTCCTGGTCGTCTCCCTCTTCTTTGCTCAGTTGGACTATATCAATATGTTCACGACCATCATGTGTGCCGTCTGGATGGGCGGTGCGGGGCCTGTGATGCTCGGCGGTCTTTACTCCCGTTTCGGCAACCTGACCGGTGCGTGGTCGGCGATCATTCTCGGTTCCGGTACTTCTCTGGCGGGTTTGATCTGCCAGCGCAACTGGGCGGATCACATCTACCCCTTCCTTGAAAAGATGCAGTGGGTCGATACTTGGGATCATGTCTTGCGTACGGTTTCCGGACCTTTCAACCCCTGGATCGTCTGGGCAATGGATCCGGTGAAGTTCCCGATCAACTCTTATGAGATCTACTTCATCTCCATGGTGCTTTCCGTCGTCGGTTATGTGGGCGGCTCTTATCTGACCTACAAACCCTACAATCTGGATAAGTTGCTCCATCGCGGCGAATATGCCGATGGCCCCAAGAACATCAGCGAACCCTGGACGCTGCGGAACATCTTCAGCAAGCTGATCGGTATTACGCCTGAATACACCAAAGGCGACCGTATCATTGCCTATTCGGTCTTCGGCTACTCCTTTGTGTACGGCGTGATCCTGGTTTTCGTGGGGATCGTCGTCTGGAACGCCATCTGGCCGTGGCCCAACAGCTGGTGGACGGTGAAGTTCTACATCACTTCGCTGATCGTCCCGGCGATCATCGGTGTCATTTCCACGGTATGGTTCCTCTGGGGCGGTATCAAGGACTCCCGTCAGCTCTTCATCGACCTTGAAAACCGGGTGGAAGATCCCGATGACAACGGTCAGGTTTCTGATGAAACCAAGGCTGATTTGCTCAAGTAAATCACAAAAAAAGAAATGCCGCAAAATCTGCGGCATTTCAGACTTTTGCTAAACCCCTGTATTTTTTGAAACACAGAAAAATACAGGTATCAATGGCGAACAAACCTGTATGGTCAACGGCAAAGCGACCCATGTACAACATGTATATTAGAGAAGAGAAAAAAGAAATGAAACTTTATTCAACACTTGTTTCGATACTTTGCATTGCTTTGACCGGCTGCAGTTCAACACTGGAGAAAAAAACAATGGACCGTCTTTATTCACTTCATGTCATGCCGCTTTTGGAAGGATATGAAAAAGAACTTGCCGAAGATGCCAAAATGATGATCGACAACGGCATCTGTGCCAAAATCGCCTGTTCCATGACATTGGTTCCGGAAGGAACTCCGGCAGTGGATAAAGCCGCTATTCTGGCGGAACGTTACCGGAAATTCAAGGCAGCCTACAAAGGCGATCCGTCCGATATCGGCATTTTGCTGCAAGCGACGATCGGTCACGGCTGGACACCCGCCTCACAGGCTCCTTTCCAGAAAATCATTCTCATTGAAGGCAAGGAGCAGTACCGTATGTGTCCTCTGGATAATGATTTCAGAAAGTATATCGATGAACAGGTCTCCACGCTTGCCAAGCTGAAACCGGATTTTTTCATGGTGGATGATGACTTCCGTTTCTATACTGGTCATACCGGTTGCTTCTGTCCTCTGCACGTTGCCGGATTTTCAGCAAGAGAAGGCAAAAACTATACCAGAGAAGAACTTGCAAAACGGGTCGTGGAGGATGAAGATTTCGCAAAAAAATACGACCGGTATCTGCGGGATACTCTGCTTGAACTTGCAGGCATCATCCGTAATGCGATCGACCGTCACGCCCCCGGTACTCCATGCAGTTACTGCACATGTCTCGGCGATGCCCGCCATTCGGACGAAGTCGCAGAAATCCTCGCCGGAAAAGGCGGCAAAAAAATGATCCGTATCAACAATGCCCGCTATCTCACAGCCGAACTGCGTACACTGCCGGAACGCATGTATCAGGGGAAATTCCAGATCGCATCCATTTCTCCTGACACAATGATCCTGGCAGAAACAGACACCTGTCCCCAGAACCGCTGGAGTACGGCGGCAGCCTTGCTGCATTCCCATTATACGGCATCCATTCTGGAGGGATGTCAAGGGGCAAAACACTGGATCACCTCCATGTCGAAACACAAACCGGAAACCGGTGTAAAATACCGGGAATATCTGCAAAAATATTATGGTTTTTACGAAGAACTTGCCCGCAATGTACGCCATGCAAAACCGGAATTTTTCCTCTCTGCGGTTTTGCCGGAGAAACCTCTTTTCATCAATCCCTTTATCACCTCCCCTGCACCGCAGTTTTGCATCAGCGGCAACTTTGTAAACAATATCGGAGTTCTCGGACTGCCTGCAAACTTTGACAAAAACCCCGGCAATCTGCCCGTGATGCTGGGCAAAGATGAAGCCAAATCTTTCAGCAAAGAAGAGTTGGAACATTTTGCCGCAGCTGGCATGATCGTTGACGGAATGGCGGCGATTGAGTTGACCCGCCGCGGTTTGTCCGACCTCACCGGAGTTCAGGCAGAACCGTGGCAGGGACGGCAAATCTCCTGTGAAATGGATGGCGACACATTCTTCCGCAACAATGGCTTATATGCCAGCCTCACGCCGCAAGAGCCGGAAAACAGCCGTATCGTCACCAAACTTTTCGCACGGCTATCCGGATTGAATAAAGAGATGGATGAACTCGCTCCGGGCTTGATCCTTACCACCAATAAACTGGGCGGCAAATGCGCGGTGTATGCCGGAGCCGCACACCGTCCGCATTTCAACAATTTCACCTGGCTCGACCTTGACCGTAAACAACAATTACTGAACGTTCTGAAGCATGTCACCGGAAAAGACATCCCGCACGTTTCCGGCGATAACGAGGTCTACCTCAAGGCATTACGGTTGGAAAACGGCGACTTGCTCTTTGCATTCTTCAATCTTGCTTTTGACCCCATGGATGAAATTCCGTTTGTCTGCCCCGGCAATGTGCAGAATGTCGAAAAACTGCTCCCCGATGGCAGTTGGCAGAAAATTGAGTATCAAGATAATGTGCTGAAAACGCCTCTCATGCCCGCATTCCCGGAAATCATAAGAGTACGCTTCTGATTATCCGGAACAATACTGTAAAAAAGATATTATGAGAGACACAAGAGGTCTCTCATAATATCTTTTTTTACCCTCGGCTTATGCTGCTGCAGTACCGTTCATTTTCGATTGCCCGTATCAGGCGTAATGCCCGGGGAGCAAATTCGGCTTTCATCTCTTCGTTGTACTGCCACTTTTGACTGCCGAGGCCGGTGACGGTCTCCTGAACCAGTTCTTTATAGTTTTCTTCCGGACGCAATGCCAGAAAAACCGACTGTTCCAGAATTGCCTGGATAAAGCGCGGGTCACTGCTGTTGTGCATCCCGAGACGGGTTTCCACATCCAGTTCCCCCACCGCCAATGCTCCCTTGCGCACCTCCTCGGGGAGAGCAAACCAGCGGTCTTTTTCAAGACGACACTGAAATGTTTCATTGGCAAGTTCATAAAGAACATCGATATCCATTTTTTACTCCGCACGGAGAGCCGTCAGTGCGGCTGCGCTGGCAAGGACGTTTTTGATGCGGCAGAAACGCTGATGAGCGTTTTTGAAGACGAAAGTCAGTTCGCCCAGAGCCATACGTTTGATGCCGTCAAAGCCCTTGGGGGTCGCATCGGTATCGGTGATGGCGCGTCCTTTGAGGTTGGAGATGCCCAGTCCGGCGGGGTCCAGTACCCAGATGTCGGTATCCGGCACATCGGGGTCAGCCATAATGGTCATGCCGCGGCCGTTGATTTCGTTGACAATGACGGCGACGTAAGCACCGCGGCGGTCATCGGAGCGGAGGATCTGAAGTTGTTTCTTGTACTCATTGGCAAGCACACGGGCCTGTCCGGGGGAACAGAGGATCTGCATGGGATCACCGCCCGCACCCATAACGGCCTGTGCCGCATCATTGATAACGCTGCTGTCAACGCCGGTTTTGGCCGCATCGATTTCCAGCGCACCGGAACCGGTTCCGAAGAAGTAGAGACCTCCTGCTTCGCCTTTGATCCCGGCGGCGGCTTCGACGCGGCGGCCGAAAAGGGCAACGCGGTTGAGGTCACGGGCGAGTTCGCCGAGGGCGAAAGCGGTCTGACGGTTCAACTGATTGTCCACATTGCCGAAAACGTTGATGGCAAGGGCACTGCCGGTGAGGATAATATCTTTGCGGAAGATCTGAGTGGTGTTGTACTGAACATCACCCGTGATGCCGGTTTCGTCGCCTTCTCCGGAAACACTGCCTTCTGCGACCGGGGTGGAGACCAGATTAAGTACCATTCCGGCGGCAGGCTCTTCGGTTGCGGAACCGTTGGCGGCAACTTTGGCAACGGTCACATCGGTACCGTTGACGGCAGTGACCTGAAAGAGGACGGAGTCATTCCGGGGAACGAGCAGAGTACCGGTTTTCAGTTTGGCGGCATCGGCGGTGGAGACCGAAACGATACCGGCGGAACAGTCGCTCACGGTAACGGAACGGCCGGTGATCTGATCCTCCAGCCATTCATGTTTCTGCGCCGTTGCTTCTTCGGCGGGGAGGAAGTTGGAAATGAACCGGGGTTCATCTTTGATCACAGTGGAGAGGACATCGGAGAGATCACGTTTTTTGTTCTGGAAACTGTAAGAATACAACATAATATAAATCCTTTCAATAAATTATTCTGAATACGAGGGCACTTCAGCGAGCATACTTGCGATCGAGCGCGGCGCATCCGTGTTTCCGGCGGCGGAGACCGAGTGATCCGGGCCGGGGGCGAGTTCGATTTTGAAGAAACGCGGTGATGTATCCCGCAATTTTTCCATGAACTCTCCGGAACATTCGGCAGAGTCCGGGTCGATCCCCTCTTTCTGACAGAGATATTCGAGATAATCCGGGTCTGTGAACTTATGCTCTCCGGCAAGGCGGAAGACGCTGTTGCGGAAGTGGAGAGCGGCGAGTTCGTTTCGCACGCTGTCGCGTTCGCTGAGGGCTGACTGGAGTTGATTTTTCAACTCACCGATTTCTGTTTCGCCGCCGGGACGGTATTCCCGGAGGAAAGAACGTTCCTCATCATTGAGGGGTTCTCCGCCGGCGGCTTTCTGAAGAATGATAGAAAGATCCATAAGGACTCCTTTGTTGCGTCCGATAACACCATGTCATCGGATACCAGAGGAAATCCTGTCAACATTTGAGGAAAAAAGAAGCCGTTTTTTTCCGGAAATCCATACTTTGACAATAAAAACGGATAATTTTTTTCTGACGGTTGACAAAACCTCTCCGGAATGATAATTTATATAACGTTTTCTGCACAATGAACAAACAGGATGATTTTTATGGAAAAAAATAGAGTTGAAGAGTCTCCGCGGCTTTCCTCGCTGATGCCGCTGGGGGTATTTGTTGTCTTTTATCTGGGGTTGTCGATTTGCAAACACGACTTTTACGGAGTTTCTCTGCCGGTGGCGTTCATCGTTGCTTCTGCCGCCGCACTGCTTCAGAACGGCCGCAGAACTCTGTCGGAAAAAGTGGATATTTTCGCCCGGAGCATGGGCGACGGCAACATCATGATCATGTGTCTGGTCTTTATCCTTGCCGGAATGTTTGCCGCAACAGCCAAAGCTGCCGGTTCGGTGGAGGCGGCGGTGCTGATCGCACGGCATCTGATCCCGGAAAATCTGATTTTGCTGGGAGTGTTTCTCGTCTCCTGCGTCATCTCGCTTGCGATCGGGACCAGTTGCGGCACGATTGCTGCACTTACGCCGATCGCGCTGGGGCTGGTCAGCGGTTCTGCCCTCTCTCCGGCGATGATGGTCGGGGCAGTTATCGGCGGAGCGATGTTCGGCGACAACATGTCCATGATTTCCGACACGACCATTGCCGCGACCCGCACGCAGAATGTTGAGATGCGGGATAAATTTCTGATGAATATAAAAATGGTTTTGCCGGCGGCAGTCGCAGCGGTCATCTTTTACATTGCTGCCGGACGGGCGGGGGCGGGGGCTTCTGCTCTTGCTCCTGTCACATGGCGTGAAATCGTTAATATCGTGCCTTACATCGTTATTCTGATTGGAGCGTTGATCGGTTTCAACGTGATGGCACTGCTGTTTGGCGGAACGGTTCTGGCGGCGGTGCTTGGGATCGTCTCCGGAGTGCTGGAGCCGTGGAAGGCACTGCAAGTTGCCGGTGACGGTTCGCTCGGCATGTCGGAAACGTTGATCGTTGCGCTGCTTTCGGGGGGCTTGCTCGGCGTGATTCGTGCCAACGGCGGAATTGAGTTTCTGCTGAAAAAGATTTCGCTGATGGTCAAAAGCCGTCGGGGATGTGAATTCGGCGTCGCATTGCTGGTCAGCGTGGTCAATTTGTTCACCGCCAA
>JAFTUS010000141.1 GCA_017466125.1 Lentisphaeria bacterium
AACAGAACAGTTGTGACTCCCATGATTACGACACCACGGAGTCATACATTTAGCACAAGCGGAAACCGAACAAGAACGAACAAGCGAAGACAACCAAGAATTCATAGATGATTCAGAAGAGAAACACTGCTTAACCGTAACACCACAGGCAAATGTAATTTCTTGCGAACCATGCCAACCATGAACGTTACAATAAACGGAAGAGCAAACTGAACAAGTCTGCTTATTGCAATCCGTACGATTAGGACAAGCTCCAGGACAAGACTCGCCACCACTATGAACCCCATGGGTTGGACACATAAGACCACCGCAAGTTAAACATGAAACCGGATAAATACCGGTCTCTTCAGACCAAACATGATGCCCCTGACCATTGGCATAATTGGGGCAAATATAAAGATGAGAAAGAGAAGACGAATTCATGTTACCAGTACAGCCAGAATAAGAGCACTCATTACAGAGATGAGCAAAAGAAGAAAAACATAAAAAAAGAGCTAAAAACAAAATGAATATCTTCATAATTCCCCCCTTAAAACATGTGTTTCTGATTCTTAGTATGAATTATTAGCTGCATCATGGAAAAGCCACCAACGCAAGAACACGCAAGAAAAACAGCCTGAAGCAGATAAATAATCTGTTCAAGCAGTTCGAACAAACGTTCTATCTGGTCAGGCTGCATCTGGATCACCGTGGATTAACCAATGGAACGAATCCACTTAATACCTTTGCGCACCACGATAAACGCGATCACACCGGCGACCACAACACCGCAGACAGTACCAATCGCGGTAATGGCTGCAGTCGCATAACCGGCGATGTCAACACCAGTCTCGGGAAGAGTAACAGTACCTTCCGCAAAAGAACTGAAAGCTGCAAGACAGAGAGCCATAACAGCAAGTGTCTTACTCTTCAGGACGGCCGCACCCTTTTTCAGGGCACCCAACGTTTTTCTCAAGAAACCCATATTAACTCCTTTCGTTAAATTTATGGGATAATCCCCCCCATGGGGATCAGTAATCAAAAAAATGTTTCCAATGTGTAAGGTAAAAAACAGTAATGTAAATCACCAGGGCGAAAATAAAAAAAGACCAATGCGCAGTAACGAAATACAAAAAAGGACTCATTTCTTTTCTCCTAAAACCTGCGACGTCTACGACGTCTGCGACTACCATTTTTACGACGAGTATAAATAATAGATGCCCTACTATGACGATAAGCAGTAAGACGATCAACTCTATACTGATAATTGCGCCGAGCCCTTGAAGATTTTGCGGATTGCGCTTTTTCTTCAAGATGTTCTATGCGCTCATCTAATTTTTGGATAGATGAAGGAGCATCAGAAGCACCAACTTCAGAGACCCAAGCCGGATCGCCTTTAAACCATTCTATTGCCTTTTCAATAACAAAAAAAGCAATACAGCCGCCAACACAAAAACGAACTGCAGGGCTTAAATTTAAAATCATATTTTTAATAAGTCCCAAAAAATCAATAGGTAATTCAGGAAGGGGAGCAGACATAAAAACCTCCTTCAAAATAAATCAGGGTGAAGTTCATCTACTGGAGAAGTCGGAACAGAAAAAGGAAGCCCGTAAAGCATACAAAATAAACGTTGGCAGCATAACGGCATATTTCTTGTGCCGGTTTCCCAAGCAATAACAGTTCTGACACTTACACATAGTGCAATAGCAAGTTCACGTTGTGTAAGTGACAATTTTTCACGTTGTACTTTCAGATCAGAACCATTGAAAGAAGTACGTGGTTCATTACGCAATGACTTATTACGAAACCCAATATGTTTCCAGTTATTCATTATAATTTCTCCAATACTTAATCCCCCGAGAAGAAAAGAAAATATCTGCTGCAGCATAATCATTAGCAGAGCCAATTTTAAGAAGTTCGGCTTTCTCAGCCCAAGAAAACTTAACAAAATTTTCAGAAAGAAAATCTAAAAAATGAGTTAAATTATCAGAGGCACCTTCACAAATATCACTATCGGAAACATTGCCAATACCAAAATATTTCTTTAGGCCTTTCGACCAAAAGAGAAAATGCTTACCACGGACAGCAGAAAAATATTCAGAGAAAGCGTCTTCAGCCCAAGAAGCTTGAGAGGTAAGCCCCTCGAAAGCCAACTGGAAAGGAGAATAATGACCAGTAGCACGACCTTCTTTAAGGTTGCCTAATGCCATTTCTGATGAAATTTTAGTAAGATACTTTTCTGCTGAACGAGCTTCAACAATACTAAAAGCAATATCATCCGCCCCGGTAAGTCCGGAGGCGTGCAAGGACACCATCCAGAGCTGTCGAAGTTTTTCAACATCCAGAGAAATTTTATTGGAGAAAATAAGAACATGTTGATGAGGATGAAAGCCGTTCTTCTGAGAAAATTGGATTTCTGTGGACGTGATGCGACCGAGATAACCACAATCACGAAAGAAAGAAACGACAGTTCTGTGGGACCAATAAAATTTAACGGAATCCCGGAACCGATCAAGAAGATCTTGAAGCCGATCAGTAGCATGATGAGAAAAGGTAAGAGTAATCATATAACATGTATGATCAGGACTCTCACACAACCACTGATGAACAGCTTGGCGAATCTCAACCGAACGAACTCCCATTATACGAGGTGCACAAACAGCACATGATTTAGCGTTATGACAGGAAACAATATTATCAAAGTAAGCACGGCCGCTTTCATCATTGCGATTAACAGCACAAACAGACTGTCTTGACCACCGATGGCAGTTATAAAACTCTTCCTTCGGTCTAATTACTTGACGAGACAATAACATATCCTGAATATAACGCTGCATACCAAATCTATAAAAATAAGAAAATTCCGAACTATTCAACTTGACAGAATAAGTTTCTGATGATATATTACGCATAACATAACTCGAAGTTCCCGGATAATGGTTTGGCGATCATTCCGGGAACTTTTTTATTTTTTAAATTTTTACGGAAAGCAATTTACAAGGTTGAAAAGAACAAAAAACCTTATCATTTTTAACTGAAGCAGCCGAGCGTACAGCAAATTCACATTTGATACTTTTTCCAAGATGGGGACGTAAGAGAGAAAGATCAGAACTCGGAATAAAAAAAGAAAAAGAACCGCCGAGAAAGTAAAAGTCAACCCAAGTTTCACCTTTCTCATTTGGATTTTTCAGACTTAAAACAACGCAATCCAATGTTAAAACCATTTTCAAAAGCTCCTTTTTAATTATTTTTAATAAAAATAACTTACATTTGTCAACAAAGCAAACTTACATTTGTCAACAAAGCAAACTTACATTTGTCAATATAGAGCAGAAACTTACATTTGTCAATATCAAAAAAGAAAGATATATTAAAAAAAAGAAAAAAAAGGAGAAAAAAATGGAAAATAAATTTGCAAAATGGTTTTTAGATACATGGGAAGAAACCAAAGGGATAATAACCCAAAGTGATGCAGCAAGATTATTGGGAGTAAAAAGACAAACAATTAAAACCAGAATAAACACCGGAACAATCAAAGAATATGAATACATAGATGAAAACGGAAAAAAGAAAAGTTATGTAAGCCTTGATCAGATCGGAAAAATCAAAATAAGAGATCAAAAATAAAAAGTGGCATGTAATCTTCCTATATTACCAAGCGCGCGCCCGCGCGACAATTAACGCGCGCGCCCTCAAAACGGCTCTTGGCTTCAGGCTTTAAGAGGGTAAGCAAGGCAAAAAACATGCTGCATAATCAATTTCCAAGGAAAAACAGCGAGAAACGTTCCGGGAGCGCGCTGCGACTTGAAGGGGTTGCACCCCTACAGCTGACCCCGCTACGGTTCTTGGCAGCACAAACCGCATAAAAACACAAATAAACCCGGTATTCTTGAGCATAATATCTAAAAACCAAAAGCACTACGCAAAAAAATGGCGGTTCCTCCCCGGCAGGGGGGACCCCTCCGCCGTCTTTTTTGCTCCGTGCAATTTGTAACGTCCCCTGCGGTCGCATAATATACGTTATGCCATGTCACGCCAAGACATAACGTGTAATTATGCGACGTTACAAATGCACCATAAAGCCACAATAAGGGCATGAAAAAGCCGACCCATACAATGAGCCGGCTGGAAGATCAGAAGCGAGCAGAGAGCGTTTAGCGTTTCCACAGGTATCCGGACTTCTGAATAACTTC
>JAFTUS010000142.1 GCA_017466125.1 Lentisphaeria bacterium
GAAAGGGAAACCTTTTTGAAAAAAGGTTCTCCCTTTCTCCCCCGAACCCCCTCTATCCTTTCCAAAAACTTTCGGGTAATTACATTTTTTGCATCCGCAAAAAATGTGCGATTACGACTGCTTTATGACTTCAAGCAGGGCGAACTCATCGAGTTTTTTCAGTCTGACGGTAATGCGGCCGCCTTTTTCTTCAAAGGGCAGTTCCTCTCTGCCGGGGGCGAGACGGACGCTCTTTACTCCGGCGAGTTTCAGCGACAGAACGACATCGTAACGGGGCGGCGGGGGCATCTCTGAAGTAAAATTGAGCAGAGAAACCAGATAGCGGCTCTCCTCTTCGCGGATGGTCACTTCCACAGCCGGAGCGAGTTCGCTTTGCACCAGAGCGTTGCTGTCATCTTCTCCGGCAAGGAATTTGCGCAGTACACCTGACAACACCGTATCGCTGAATTCATGGCGCATTCCGGCGGGGTTTCCGGCAAAATACAGCACCTCTCCCGCGCCGAATTTATGGCGGACAAGGGCGGGAATGTCAGTGATATTGCGCACGGGGTCGCTCAATGCCGCGCCGAAACGGACGGTCTCTGACGGCTCACACCAGGGTTCGGCAAGCACTGCGAGGATCTCACAGTCCTCATCGGCACGCACCAGCGTCATGGGGCGTTTTTCCTGCAGCAGTTCAGTCCCGTCCGCAAAGTGGTAATAGCAGCTCTGCATGGAGCGTTTGCCAAGTGAGTGGACACCGAAAACATCCGCCAGTTGGAAATCCTCCCGTTCTTTACCGGTCGTTTCGTCGAAGAGAGAAGTGTCGGCAAAGGCGATGAGTTTGCCGCCGTTGAAAACGAAACTGCGCAGTTCTTCTGCCTCTTTTTCGCTCAACACAGCCGCATCCGGCAGGATGAGGGCGGGGAAGGTGCGGACACGTTCCGGATACATTCCGGCGGCGAAAGCGGAGAGCAGTTTGCCTTTCTGCATGATGCGCACAAGGTTGCGCATACATTCGTTGTACTCTCCGGCGGGGTCGCGGTAATCCCGGATGTAAGTCGGTTCTCTGCGGTAGTCCCTTGAGGTTGCGAAATTGCAGTAAATGGCGGCATCCGCCATTTCACGGGAGTCCGGGGCGATAAACTCTTTGTACGCAAGAAAGGCTTTGTTGACTCTTCCGGCGGTGTGATAGAACTCTTCACGGAGTGTTCCGGCGGGGTCGATGGCGTCGATCAGCGTGAAACTGCAATGGTTGGCGACGGCGGCGTATGCGTGCATACGCAGATTGGCTTCGGAGAGCGATGAGGTGTGCAGTTCCAGCACTTCACAGCGGGGGCTCATAAATTCAATGGGGTGATCGGGCGACATGGCGTTGAGAAATTTGCTGGTCGTCGAGGTTTTTTCGGCATCGCCGGGAAAGTCCCCCGCCAGAAAATCGTTGGCACGGATGAACTTTTCCGAATAAGCACCCGCCCATTGAAAAACCACCATGGAGGCACTGTTGAAGACTACGCCCCTGCCGGGGAATTTCTGCTGGATGCGGTCACGGACATCCTGTGCAAAGTCCGCAAGGGTGCGGGCGCGGAACTCCTGAAACTCCCGCCATGCCGGGTCGCTCCAATCGACGATTTCCGGCAGACGGTCTCTGCCGGTCTCTTCTTTGAACCGCTTTTGACAGGCGGGGCAGTAACACATATAATCCAGAGGTCCGATCATGTCGATCCAACTGGCAACGGCATCGGGGGCATGGGCGTTGCACTCTTCGGCAAAATCCAGAAAATACTCCCGGTAGCCGGTGTTGGGGCAGCAGATGCCGAAGCGTCCGCTGTCGGAGAGGACCTCTTCATTTCCGGCGAGGATCATCCGCCATTCGGGGTGTTCATCATAAACCTTGCGGCACCAGACGTTGAAGTAGAGGACGGTGTTCATACCGGCTTTGCGGCATTCTTTCATGGTATTTCCCAGCAGGTCTTTTGAGCCGACGTTGCGATGGGGATAGCCGACTTTGGTCGGCCATGTACTCAAGCCCAGGCAACTGCTGCCGTAGATTTCGGCGGCATTGATCCCGGCAAGTTTCATCATCTCTGCATATTTTTCAGCGGAAAACTCTTTCAGAAAAGCCTCATCCCAGTCCGGAATGTGCATATCGACCAGCAGCCGTGCCGGATTTTCTTTGTACCATGGTTTATTTGCCATAATCATATCCTCCTATGATGTTGCAGTTAAAATACCTCGCGGCAGATGCCGCGGTGTTGTTTTGCCACTTGTTTGAGCAAGTCGGAGCTTTTGCCCATGACGACCGTGTGGATGCGCAGATCAGGAACCGACTGCCGCAGCAGTGCCAAAAGTTGTTCCGGCGTACAGTCGCCGGGGTCGCCGTCCGACAGAAAACAGACCGTTGTGATCCTGTCGCGCCTGATCATCGGAATAATGCAGTTCCACGCACCAAGCATATTGGTTCCGCCGTCCGGATGCAGGCTCCTTACAAAGTGATTGGCTTCGGAAATATCCTTTGACGATGCAAAAGAACAACGTCTGTTCAACGGAAACGCCGTGGTGCTGCTGTCGAAATTGACGATGCGGAACACCCCTCTGCCGAAATTCTTTGCCGCATCGTTGTGACCGGCGGCAAGGGCGTTATTCATCTCGCGTTTCATCAGGTCGATCCGCCTTGCCGAACCGTCCGCCGTGGTGCTGCTCATAGAACCGGAGGTGTCCAGCAGAAACAAGATCCGGTCGCTCCCCTTTATCCGTATACCGAAAAATCCCGCCTGTGTTCCGCCGGATGTGCTGTCGCCTGCGGCGTGCTGCGGCAGGTGGATCGTTGCGGTATCTTCAGAGAGATCCTCTTTGCGGTGAACCATCAAGCCGGGCGCAGTCAACTCCTCCGGTTTGATTTGTTTCACCTTTTCCCCGTCAGGGTTTTCACTGTTTCCCCATGCGCCGGAAACGGCGGCGTTGTTATCATCTTTGGTTCTTTTTTTCTGCGTTCCGCCGTCCCTGCCGGTTCCGGAGTTTTCCGTTCCCGAACCTCTGCCCGTGCCGCTGCCCTCTGCGGCAGAACCGCTGCCGTTCCCGCCGCCGCTGCCGCCTGCGCCGCCGCCGGAAAAGAAAAAGCCGAGCAGCAGAACCACTGTCCAGAACAGCAGAAACACAGCAAAACGCCGCAAAATGGTTTTGGTCTCAATATTCATAACTTCCCTTTTCATCGTTGGAGAATTGATAATCGAACTCATTCTGATCTTTGCGCTGCAAGCGGAAACCGTGGGTGATTTTCCGCTCTTTCAAGAGTTGCCGCAGACGGGAGAAATCGGGCGCATCGCCCGGACTGACGGCAAATTCAGGCACACGGTCGTCGGGAATGTTTTTCAGCAGAGCCAGAAACTCCGCCGACAGCGTTCCGCCGGAAAAGACCGCCGTCCCACGCCCCGGTTTCGCAGAACAGACATAACGGCCGCCCTGTGCGGTGAAAGTGACTGCCGGAGCGGGCGTATAGGAACTGCCGCTGATATCCGGACCGATCGGCCAGACTTTGCCGTCATTCATCAGAATAAAGTAGGGCGGCGCATCTTTTTTGCTCAACGTGCTGAACGCCTCACTGCCGGAGGCGGCGCGGCGGAACTCTTCCTGAAGTTTTTTCAGTTTTTCCAGCAGTGCGGTCTGCTGATTTTTCAAATCCTGCTGTTTTTTCTTCTCTTGTGCAAGGGCGGAGAGGTGCTTTTGACTGCGGTTGCGGAGATTTTGCAACTGAAGTTGCGCCAATGTTCGTTTCTGTTCGGCGATCTTCAGTTGCGGTGTTCTGTTTTTAAGGGTCTGTTCCAGAAAGGCGATCTCTCCGATCAGATGCAGACGGGGGTCCGCTCCGGTACGGCGGAGAAACTCTTCCGCCTTTTTCCGTTCGGCAGAAATGCGTTCAAACTGCTCCTGAAGTCCGGCGAGCTGCTGTTCCGCCTGACGTATCTCCTCTCCGGCATCGGCGGAAACTGCGGGAACGGCTCCGCGCATCGAGAGCATCACCGCAAGTGAAATGGCAATGAACATCACTCCGCCAAAGGTATTGCACATGGTATCGAGCAGCAGTTCGAGGCTGGATTCTTCACTTTGACGACGGCTCATTTTTCCACCCCCTGCGGGAGCAATCCGGTCTCATCGGGCAAGACTTCCCATCCCCGCTCAAATCCGGCTTTCTGCAATTCACGGGAAAGTTTTTCGCCGTAACTGAATGCCGAAGGCTTCACAAGCAGAATAAAGCAGACGCTCTCCGTCGGGAAAGTGCGGCACCATGCCACACATTCATCCAGCGTGCGGAAACTCCGTACTCCGGCAGGATCGACGGGCGTCCCCGCAACGATGCCCTGACCGGAACACTCCAGAAAAAGCGGCTGTTTTGAACGGTTCTTATCCCACGCCAGTTGAAAGATTTTCTGATAAACTCTGCTCTGTTTCTCCTGTTGAACAAAACTCTTTTCCAGTTGGCGGAGTTGTTTGGCAAGGTTGCGGTTTTCTTCTGCCAGACGGAGTTTCCCGGCGGCGGTCTTCTCTGCGGCGGCACGTTCGGAGGAGCAAAGCAGTTGGATCTCTTTTTCCTCCTCTTTTGCCTGTTTTATCCTCTCATCGGCGGATTGGAGTTTGCCGATGAGAGTTTGTTTCAGTTCCGGGAGGGTGTCGAGCCGGACTTGCTGAAGTTCGGCAACTCTTTTCTGCAAAGGTTCATTCTGCCGCCGGAGTTCATCCAGCGTCTCCCGGAGCAGTCCGATTTCCTGCTTCAACTGTTTGAGATCCTTTTGCACCTGCTTTTCGGCGGGCGAAGCACTGTTGGAACGGCTCAGGATCATCAGCACAAGCATCATCACCACCAGAAACATGATCCCGGTTATGGAAGTGATGATATCCTGAAAACTGAAAAAGGATATTGCCGGAGAGTTATCTTCTTTGCTCATAAAACCTTAAAGACCTTCACTCAGGTCGATACTCCTGATTTTGCTGATAAGACAACGGTGACAATAGTCGGAACATTCATCCAGAAAATGTTCTTCCCGGCTCAGCACCATGGTCATAAGCAGCTGGCAGACCAGAGCAATGACCAGAGCGATCAATGTCGTTTCAAATGCGGTGGATAAGCCGCCGGTCACATTTCCCAGTGCGGCGATCAGTTCTTTGGGGTCATCGACCCCGCTTTTGACCACCGTGCCGAAACCGCCGATGGCTTCGGAAAGCCCCAGCACCGTACCGATGAACCCCAATACCGGGATCGCCCAGATAAAGCCTTTCAGGGTGATGTAGGAGCCGGAGAGATAATCTTCATCGTTCTGCGCCTGAGTATTCAGGCACTCCGCAACGGCACTGACATTGCCGAGATTTTTCAAATTCATCAACGCCCGCTGGATGCGGTCGAGCAGAACGAAATCACGGGGGTTGGCAACCTGAATATTCATCTTTTCCAGAATGGTTTTCGCCGTGGCACAGGTCAGGACAAAGCCGGGGTCATCCGGAAGTAATTGCAGTTCCAGTGCTTTGCGCTGGACGTGGAGTTTCTGAAGTTTTATCAGCAGCGCGGCAAGCACCCAGCAGCCGAAAAAGACCGTGTAATAGGGAATTGAGGAGCGGTTGGCGTCTCCGCCGTGGAAAAACATATCCACCATCCAGTGTTTCCCGCGGAAAAATCCCAGCGGCAGATAGATCGCCAGAAAGAGTACAACACTGCACAGAAACGAGAAGAAGAAATTCACATCGGTAAATTTTCTGCTTCTGAATCCGCAAATGCACTCAATGTCGCTCAAACGTCTTGAAAGTTTTTTCTGTTCCATAATTCCTCTCTGTGGAAGTTTATTGTTATTTGTTCAAAACCGAGATAAAAAGAAAGATCATTGCAATACCGGCAGCGTTCAGCAGCGGCACGGTCAGCCAGATCCAGCGGGAAAGAACTCCACGCTCCAACTCCAGAAAATCCTTTATCTGCACGACCGCACAGGCAATGGTTACACTGGCAAGAAAACCAGTCAGAATGACCGGAAAAGTCTGCATTTGCAGTAAACTGCTGCTCCATGCCAGCACCGTTCCGCCCGGCATCCCGTAATCCATGAGCAGAGCCGCCGCCGGGATCATCCAGACGCCGTTCTTCTCCTTACGGGCAGAGAACATTTTTCCGGCGGCAAGCGAAAACAGCACCAGACTTGCCAATAACAGCCACGCCGTGACCAGCGGGAACAACCGCACTCCCCGGTTGCTGACCACCAGACCGGGCAGCAGAGCCGTTACGGTAAAGACGGTCATGTTCAGCCCTGCGGCAATACCGAATACCCGTTGAGGACAACTGCGGACTTCCGGGAAAATCCCGCAGAAATTCCAAACAAGAGCGATCACTCTCCCGACATCGGCGGCAAAGGTGTGTACGATCTCTTTTTCCGGCAGTTCCGGCAGGGGCGGCAGGGACGGTGGCGGCGGAGGCGGCGGCGTTTTTTCTTCCGGCAGGGGCGTTTTCAGCGAATAGGTGTCACAGGTCTCATCGGGAGCGATTTCAGGGAACTCCTGTTTTTCCTCTTCACGCGGCGGCGGAGGCGGCGGAGAAAACAGTGCAGAAATTTCCTGCCACTCTTGTTTATCCGTTGAAAAAGAGGCCGTTTCCGTTATCCTTCCGGCTTGAAGCATCTCATGGAGCCGGGCTTGGGAGAATGGGCCCGTGATCCGCCCGGAGTTGCGGAGAAAATAAATTCTGTCGGTGGAAAATGAACTCATTTCAGATGGACACTCCTTCCGGACAGATCAGCGGTCTGATGTTGAGACGGATATTCAACTTTTCTGCTTTTCTGCTCCATTGATTTACAAATTCCCGGCTGGAGATGTTATCTTCAAACTGCCAGAGCAGTTGACCGTTGAAGAGGTGTTTCAAATCCTGTTTTGCCGGAGCATCGTTCCAGAGCCCTCCGGAGAGGATGACGGCGTTCCCGCCGCTGAATACCAAGAGTTCGGCGGGGCGGTCTTTCTGAAACTTGCTGATTTGATACCTGCCGTCGGGAAGTTTCCGCACGACCCCCGCCGGAACCGGACGGCGGGCATGGAAGGCGCAGACAAAATCAGCACGCAGTTCAGCGGCGGCAAGACAGCGTTTCAAATCCAGACTGTTCCAGAGGGTCTGCAGTTGTTTTTTCTCATTGGCGTATTCGGCACACTCCTGCGGAGAACGCCAGTTGCGGTTGCGGCTGCTGTGGAAATTCCGCAACTTTCCGGCGGCATCGGCGGCCTCTCTGCACAGCGGCCACACCCGGCAGAATTCATCCATAAGACGGACGAGCAGCAGTTCTTTCAGATAAGCGTTCGGAATATTTTTTTCATCGAGCAGCCAGAGAATTGCGGCTTGCAGATTGGCACACACCCCGGGACCGTCTGCGGCAAGAGCCGAAAATTTTTCCGTCAGCAGACGGCCCGCCCACGGCTGAACGGCACTTTCTCTGGTGAACGACTTTCTGCCGTCCGGCAATGCAAAACGTTCCGGCAGTTTATAGGGAAGTTTCCGTGGAACATTCAAACTGCGGATCGGTTCGGCCTTGCCGGAGAAATCGTAACGGAACGTAAAAAATCCATCCTTTTCCATGGAGTAGAACGACAGATTGATCCGTTTGGGGTTGATGAGACGCTCCCAGATGATCTCTTTTGAGGTGTAAAAGTAATACTCTGCCCCGGTGCGGGTGACAAGACGGAACTCTTTGACGGCGTCAAGGTTCTGCAAATCGGCGAAGAAACGGGCAAACTCCGCGGAACGGGCGGCGGCGGGCATCAGACGGGCGAGATCCTGTTTCAATATGCCGCGGCAGTTTTCCAGTTCAGCGGGGGTGAGTTGACGGAATGAAGAAGGAACAAAACCGTGTTGATAACTGTCGAAAATGCTCCGCCAGTATTCCAGTTGAGCCAACGCCTGCTGATACTCCTGTGCCAGAGCGGGAGCCTGATAGCGGCACTTTTCCAACCCGGCGGCGTAACTCAGAAAATCGGCGGGTTGCTGTACCTGACGGAGAATTTCTTCCTGTTTTCCGGCATCGCCGAGGGCGCGGAGGTGTTTTTCCAGTTTCTGCCACTCCCGGTTTTTCAGTTCCGTTGAAAGTCCGGGGGTGGTGCGCGCCTTTTCATTGAATTCCAAACGGACTTTTTCGCAGAAAAGCGGCAGTTCCTTCAAATCCGCTTTGGATATGGCGGAACGTCTCTGTTCCAGCTGCTTTGCTGTATTGCAGCAGAAGGTGAGGAAATCTTTTTCCTGTGCCTGTTTCCGGGCGGTGCGTTTCCGTGCGATGCTGATTTCCATATCCCGGAACTCCTCTGCCGCTTTGGGGGATTGGGAGGACAGAAGTTTCTTCCCTTCCGCGAGCAGACGGTCAACGGCGGCGGCGTTATCCCAGACATCTGCGGCTTGGGAGAGCCGTTTGAGTTGGCGCAGAACGCCTGCAAACTCCTCTTTCTGCCGTGTCAGAGTTTCCTGTTTCTGCGCCTGAAGCTGGATGGCGGAGCGGTAGAGGGTCAGGATTTTCAGATCCCGCCCCGCATAGGGCATGGTTTTTTCCGCACTGCGGAACAACTCCTGCGTCTCCTGATATTTCCCGTCGGCGATCGACTTTTCCATTTCTCCGGAAAGTTGAGCGATGTTTTTCTGCCGCTGACGGTAAAAATTGAACCCCCAGAGAGAGGCGGCGACCGCCAGGATCAGACAGACCCCGTAAATGGTGCGGCGGATCCCCTTGAGCCGTTCATGCTGTTGTGCTTCTGCGGCAAGTGTATCCAACCGGTCCAGCAGATTTGAGGGTACGGCGTATTCCGCCTGAAGCAGTTGGAGTTGGTTGTGTTCACCGGCGACTTCGGCGTAGGAGCAGTTGGCGGAGAGTTTTTCTTCGATACGGCAAATCAACGCTTTGAGTTCCTCTGCCTGTTGCTGTTCGGCTTCACGGCTGAGCAGGAATTTTTCCGCATCGGCGGCGGCACGGGTCTCTTCCGGAGTCAACTGCAGCAGCGGATTGGCGGAAAAAAGCCGCCATTCGTCGAATGTTTTGCGCATCTGAACGATGTCCTGTTCGATACAGAGATCCTGCAACACCTGAAGATACCTTTCGGTTTCCTGTTTCAGGGCAGTCTGCTGAAGCGGGCGGAGACGCTCCCGGAGTTGTTCAAGCAGTTCCGGCTTTACCGGAACGCTCCACTCCGGCGACATGATTTCGCGCAAAAGCAGTTCCAGCTGGTTTTGAGACTCCATGGTTTGCGGCAGCTGCTCCAAAGTCCGTTCGATCTCCAGAAGCCGCCCTCTTTCTGCGGAAAGAAGATCGTTGCGCCACCGGGCGGAGGCGGACTGTTTTGCCACGATCTTGCGCAGCAGGATGATGCGTTCCTGCAAACTGCCGCTGCGGGCGATCTTGCGGTAATCCTGCAACAGGATATGCAGATGTTTTTCGCCGGAAGAGAGGGGCGCACTCAATGTATTGAGCAGTTTTTCATCGGGCAGAACGGGCATTTCCAGTTCATAATCCTGACAGATGTCAAAGAACTCCTGCCGTTTGGGGAAATCCAGCAATTCCGCCTGACGGGTCAGGGACGGTTCAAACGAACAGTTGAGCCGCCTTGCCTCCGCAAGAGAGCCGTTATCGATCAGTTCACGGCACTGTGCCAGTGAACGTTTCAATTCTTCAAGAACGGTCAGATAATCGCAGTGCAGAGCCCGCAGCTGCGGAGTGTCGGAAAGATCACCGCTCCGGATCAGAGCATTGATTTCATTTACGATTTCTTCAACGGGTCTCATTGCGCCGCCTCTTGATTACTTTAAGATCGATTTGTTTTTCCAATACATCCAGCTGGAGAGAGTGTTCGCTGAAAAAGATTTCCTTTCCAGTTTTCAACTCGTGTTCAAAAATGTGAAACAATGCGGGATATATCTCCTGCAAATGTTTTCTCAACTCGTTATTGAGGGTTCTGTATTCCCGTAAACACTGTTCCACATGCTGGTCATAAGATTTCAAGTTACGCAGAAAATACTGCCGGTTTTTCCATTGGAACTTTACACGCTGGAGTTCTTTATCCTCTTTGCCTCCGGGCAGTTCGGAGATATAGAAAGACAAATCAGCACGGCTGTCTTCCATTGCCCTTTTCAGGCGTTCCAGTTTTTTACCGTATTTTTTTTCAGTTTTCATATCTATTACGGGCTTGGGGACAAACGCTCTGCTTAAAAAGATACTTCTGGACTTCTCCGCTTTTTGATGAGCAGCAAGGGCACGATTGCGTTTGCGCATCAGAATATCCGCACTCATACAATCCACCTGTTTCAGCAGGATTCTGCGCTCATTGATATCGCCGAGGGAACGGCCGTCCTGCTGAAGTTCAAAATATTCCCGCATCGCCCACAATTCATTTGATACGGAGAAGGTGAAATAAAAAATATTTTTTTCAAATCTGACCATCGCAAAACCGGGCTTCCGGTTGAAGAATTCAACGTAGGAGTCACGGATCGTCTGCGGTTCAAAAGAGTACACTTTCCCCTCCGGGCCATGGAAACGGATACAGCGGATGTTTTTCAAATCCGGATGCAGGCGGCTTGAATGTGGTTCCCGGAGAGAACGGCGCGGCTTCTGAAAATCGATCGTGTCAAAATGCAGACGCATGACCATTTGCTGTTTGGACTCTCTGTCCGGAGCGATTTCACTGCCGAAATCTTTCTCAAGTTCTTTCACCGGGAAAATGGTGACATGGTTGGTGCCGTTGCCCGTTACGTACTCTTTCAAAGAAGCGGGTTTGAACTCCCCGATGCTGTCGGGAATGACTTCGAGCGAGGTCGCTCCTTTCAGTGCTTCGGGGAGCGGGAAACGCTCCTTCTGACGGAAAGCACAGTGCAGATAGATCTCATCAGCCGCAGAAAGGTTGCCGAATTGCGTTTTCTGTTCCGCCGTACCGGACGGTTCGACCGTTTCAGACGGCACTGTGTCGGAAACAGCCTCACTATCCTCAAGGGGGATCAGTACGACAGTCTCATTTTTCTGTTTGACTTCCCCGATCCACCAGAGAATGGGAAACAAAATCACTCCGAAAATCAAAAGTCTGATAACGACCCGCAACCACTCTTTCCCGCTGAGGGAACTTTTGGGGGAGTTCTGCGGAGGCGGGGGCGTTTGCGCCGCAGGCGGCGGAACTGCCGCGGACGGCTTTGTGTTTTTTCGCTCTGCGGCAGGACGTTCTGCCACCGCCGCCGCTGACGGACGGGCGGGAACAGGCGTATTTTTCTCTGCGGCAAGGAACTCCATTGCTCCCGGCGGGAGCGGTGAAGTTTTGCTCAAATCAATAACGGCATCCGGTTCCCGCAGTCTGATGCGGTTCAAGAGCGGAGAGTCGAGCGGATAGGCACACAGTGCGGGCGGGTTGGCGATCGCCGGAGTACAGCAGTATGTACTGAACGTAAATTCCCGGCACTCTTCCGGGGTCATCAAAGCGGTGATCCCCCGGACGAGTTCCAGAATATCTTCTCCGGAAAGTTTCAGCGGGTCAAATGCCAGAATAACGGATTTGCCGGGGGCTCTCCGAAATCTTGCCGCCGCCCACTCTGCGCAGAGTGGACCGTTGCTCCACCGCGCCCATGCGCCGGAACGTCCGGCGGGATCTTCATAATGGAGATCATGCAGTTGTTTCTGTGCCAGCAGACGCGGTTCGCCCTCCCAGGGCGGAAAATTTGAGGCGGCATAGAGAATGGGAGCGGCTCCATGGGGGAGTACGCCAAACTCCTCTCTGGTAAAAATCAGATGATGCGCCAGAATATTGGTACGCCCGGTGTAACTCAACCCCGCAAAAGCGATCTTACTCAGTACCGTGTAACGGGTCGAACCGGAAAAATAGTGTTGGCAGGAGTAATTCACCGGATTGGATTTCTCATTCGGATCACCCGGCTGAAAAAGCGTTTTATAGCCGCTCATATTTTCGATCGCAGAAATCAGATTGGGCGGAAATCCGTCCGTGACGGCAACGGTGGAAAAACCGGATCTCCCTGCGATCAGCCCGCGGGGGGCAGAGGTGTAAATCAGTTCAAACATGCGTTATCCTCCGGCGTTTCAGGCAGTTGGAACTCCCTGCCGTTGATTTGCAGAACCGCCCCGGCATAATTTCCCGGCAGACGGACATATTTTCCGCTTTCAGGGTGTGCAAAAACGATGTGTTCTCCGCTGAATTTACCCGTAAGCGGAGCCTGACTGCCGCCGCGGAATTCGGGGATCTGCTGGTTTCGTGCCAGCAACAGCAGCAGCGGAACTTCCGCCCAGAGCGGAGAGAGTTTCCCCGGCACGACACCGATCACGCCGCCCTCATCCTGTTCCGCCAGCGTTCCGAAGTTGCTGACCGGCACGAAGTAGACCTCATCGAAGAAACTTTCAGCGGCATTGACCAGCCCCGGAGCATATTGCAGCATCATCCCGCGCAGAGCGAATGACACAGAAAGTATCTTATTCATATCCAGACAGTTCCGTCCGTCGCTGCTGTTTTGATCCGGAAGGATCGGCAAACGGGAGAGATCTTCCGGAAAATGTTCGCGCCAGGTGTCGTATTTGCCGACCACGATGACCAGCGGTATTTTGCAGCTGTCGGAACTGAGCATATTGGCGTGACGGCGGATGCGGTTTATCATCTCATTGAGCAGAACCGCCTGATCCGTCACGCGCGGGTTGCGGGAGATCTGCGGATCACGCTTATCGCAGAGCGAAAGACGCATGGCAGCATCGTTGGCGGGGTCAAAGAGAAACATGATCCCGTCAGAATGGGAAAGGTGATGCGTTGCCTGATTGACCCACTCATCCCTGCCGGGAATGAACATCTCACCTGAATTATCGTAAAAAATCATATTCAGGTCATCGGCGTTGTCTCTGCTGCGGAACTCAAATACGAAAGGCTTTGGCAGTTCGATCTCCACCTGATCCAGCCGTACCCGGTCGGATATGCCGTCGCCGGAGATCTGCGTAGCGGGCAGAGCGGTGATATGATCCGGCTCCAGCGGCATGAAGAGCTGCTTTTCGTAGGCGTTCAGCGTCTCATTCAGCCGGGGATCGGCGTCGAAAAATGCCGCCCCGAAGTGTTCCGGCAGACTCTTGCGCAGTTGGTGTGTGAGACAGGTCAGAAAATAGGATTTCCCGCTGGAAGTCGCCCCCGCAATGGAGAAGTAGAGCGCAGGCGTATCCAGCAGTCCGGCAGGAATACGCAAGTGACAGCGGGGACACGCCATTTCAGTTGCGGGCAGTCCGCAGGCATCCAGCGGTTGTCCCGCCTGATTGAATACGGTCGGCACAAACCGTTTCGGCACATAGTCGCCCAGCACCGGGTCGCCGAAAAGGGAGGGATGAACAGAAATGTAGAGGACGTAATCCCGGTCAAAACTTTTCCAGCAGTGCGGGCAGAGCAGATCGCCGTCGGGGATCTCTGTTTCCGGATCATCCCACGGGGTATCCGGCAGAGAAGCGGCTGTCTGACGGCGGGGCAGACGGAAAGAGGCTCTGCATTTGATGCACTCGCACTCGCCGGAGGGGTGAAGTTCGGGTGTCAGTTTATAGTGTTGACCGCAGACGGGGCAGGCGATGCGCATGACGCCGTTTTCGCAACTGAGCAAACGGGCGGTATTGTCCCCGTTACCGGCGGCGTTTTCCGGCTTGACAAGTTCGCAAATACTTACACAGCGGCCATTGCCGGAACCTCCTGAAATGCGGACAACAGTATCGTCAGAAATCATTTTTCCCCGGAACATCTTCTCCAGCTGTCCGATCGAATAAGGACCTATCTGCACGCCGTTGTCAAAAATGAAATATTCCTCCATGCACTCCCTCAATCATTCAAAAGTTTCTGATAATTTCTGTAAGCGGTATCGAATTTCTGCTCCAATTCGGGGGAACGGATCATCTGCATAACTTCGAGCGCGGCACTGCCCCAATCGGGGAATTCGCTGAATGCGGAACAACTTTGCATCTTCCGCCACGCCAGAAAACAACTGTCGATGCGTTTGCGCATCTCTCTGAAATCGCGCGGCGGTGCGTATCCCCAGGGGCCGTACTTGCGGGGACAGAGTTTTTTGAAATCGGTGTTCCGCTTCAGCAGAGTGCCGCAATGCTGCTGATATTTTGCCAGAATTTCATTTCCGGTTTTGCTGATCTCCTTATTCAGTCCCCTCTGCTCATCGGCAGTAAGGCCGGAAAAACGTCGGCTCACCGTCTGCAAATATCTGTCCCACAGACAGAAAGCCACAAAGAAATTCTGTTCCTTATCAAGAATTTCTGTGATAACAGAAACGGAACTGCCGGTCTCAAGCAGAACGAGCAGGGCATCCACAAGCGAGGACTCCGGAACAGGAGCCGTATTCTGTATCGGATTGGGCTGCTTTTTGCGGAAAGTACGGATCTCATCGGCGATGCTCTCCTCATCTTTGCGGAGGGCGGTTTCAAACTGAAGGATATGGGCCGTTGCGGGGGCATTGAGCCGCTGCGCCATGGTTCGGTAAGCGGCGGAAAAGCCGCGGTCACGGGCCCTGCCGGAGAAATAGGCAAAACAGAAAGCCACTGCCTCCGGCGAAAGCGTATCTTCGTGAAATTCGGTTAAAATGCACTCCCCGGGCGATAAAACTTCACTGCCGTTCTCCCGGAACGGTTCACAGAGCCACTTTTTGCCGCTGTTCTTCCGGAACACAAAGACCCCGGCATCCTGTTTGCGGAAAATGATCTGCCCCGCATCTTCCGCCGTCAGACTGCCGGAGGAAGCGGCAAAGACAGCGCAGAAAGGAGCAATCAGCAGAAGTATCAAAAAGTATCTCATTTTTTCAAACAAATATTCCTGTAAAGTTTACAGAAAAATATAGCACTGTTTTATACATTTTCAAGCGTTTGAAGTGTCTGGTTTGATAAAAAAAAGCGGGTTCGCAGTGATAAAACAATTACTCTCCTGTTTCTGCACTTGCAAATTAGAGAAGAGTGCGCTATATTATAATAACAAAAGTCTTTAATCAACCGAAAAATGGAGAAACATTATGTCCGGTCACAGTAAATGGGCGAATATCAAGCACAAAAAAGAAGCTGCTGATAAAGTCAAAGGCAAAGCCTTTTCCCGTCTCGGCAAAGAAATCATGGTCGCTGCCAAAATGGGCGGCGGAGACCCCAATGCCAACCCCCGTCTGCGTGCGGCCCTCGCCGCCGCCAAAGCCGCCAACATGCCCAACGCCAACGTTGAACGCGCGATCAAAAAAGGTCTGGGCGAACTCGGCGATGTGGTTTATGAAGAAATCGTTTACGAAGGCTACGGTGCCGGCGGCGTTGCCGTTATCGTGGACTGCCTGACCGATAACCGCAACCGTTCCATCAGCGAAGTCCGTATGGCGATCGAACGCAACAACGGCAACATGGCCGGTTCCGGTGCGGTTGCCCGTATGTTCAAACGTCAGGCGCATTTCGTCATCTCCGGCGAATGGGCGGATGAAGACAAACTGATGGATGTCGTTCTCGAAAACGGTGCCAACGATCTCGAAGTCGAAGACGGCGTTGCCGAAGTCTGGGCCGACCCCGAATTCTTTGAAGACCTTCTCAAAGTCTTTGAAGAAAAAGGCATCCCCACTGACGAAGCAGAAGTCGTGCGCAAACCCGAAATGGTCACTGAGATCACCGATGTCAGCATCGCCCGTCAGGTCATGCGCATGATCGACCGTCTCGAAGAACTCGACGACGTTCAGAACGTCACTTCCAACTACGAACTCTCCGACGCTGTCGCAGAGGAACTGGAAAACGAAGAATAAAACTTCTTTTTGAAAGAGGTCCGGCGTGATCATTTTAGGCATAGATCCGGCGATCCGTACCACCGGGTACGGCGTGATAAAAGCCGACTCCCCGGCCTCTTTTGAAATTCTGGATTGCGGAATGATCCAGAACTCCGCACGGCTCCCCCACTCGGAGTGCGTGCGGCGGTTGTCCGGCGGAATACGCGAACTCATCGCGACATTCAAGCCGGATTTTGCATCTTTGGAAGATCCTTTTGTCGGACGCAACGCCGGAACTGCGATCATTCTCGGCATGGCGCGGGGAGCCATTCTCGCCGCTCTCGCCGAAAACGGGATCCCCGCTTTCTCCTACTCCCCAAAAACCGCCAAGCGTTCCGCCGTCGGGACGGGTTCAGCCACCAAAGAACAGGTGGCGATGCTGGTCGCCGCCGAACTGAAGATCGGCATTGAACGCATCCCGCTGGATGCGACCGATGCACTTGCTCTTGCCATCTGTCACGCCCAGCGCGCACTCCGCCCCGAATTGGCGGAGATGATGGGGAAACCGCTCTGATGGCAAGTGATTTTCACAGTCACCGCCGCAAATCCGCCGCCCGAACCTTGGTCAGCGGAACGGAGCCGGACGGTCTTGCCTCCTTTCAGGCGCACCCGTGGGATGCCGCAGAACCTCTGACAACAGTAGACCTTGCCGCGTTTGCCGCGATCGGCGAAACCGGTCTGGACAAAGTAAAAGGACCTGCCTCCGACATCCAGATACGCCGTTTTGAGGAGATGCTTGAACTTGCCCGAAGGGAGAATAAGAGTGTCGTTATCCACTGTGTCCGGGCATGGGCGGAACTGCTGGAAATACGCAAACGCTTCCCGACGCAAAACTGGCTGATCCACGGTTTCCGGGGCAGTCCGGAACTGGCGGAACAACTCCGCAAACAGGGATTTTTCCTGTCGCTCGGCATGGCGGGCATCGAAAAACTGCTGAAAAAGGGCTTCTCTCTTGAACGCATCGGCTTTGAAACCGACGAAGAGGATCGCCCCATCGAAGAAATACTGCAAACTGCCGCCGCCAAACTCGGACTGCACGTTTCTGAAGTCGAATATATCACCGACCGCAATTTTGAGGAATTTTTATGTCTGAACGTTTCCAGAGAACCATTCTGCTGACCGGAGAGGCGGGCTTTGAACGTCTGCGCTCCGCCCATGTGCTGATCCTCGGTGTCGGCGGCGTCGGCGCATACGCCGCCGAACAGATCGCCCGTGCCGGAGTCGGCAAAATCACCATCGTTGACGGCGATACCGTGGACATCACCAACTGCAACCGCCAACTGCCCGCATTGACCTCCACCATCGGCAAAGACAAAGTTCAGGTCGTTGCCGACCGTATCCGGGAAATCGATCCGGAGTGCAGTGTAACAGCACGCAGGGAGTTCGTTACCGCAGAAAGCGTGGATGCTCTGCTGGATTCAGAAGCGTTTGACTTTGCCGTTGATGCCATCGACCAGTTGACCCCGAAAGTTTTCTTCATCATGGGCTGCCGCAGACGGAAACTGCCGCTCGTCTCCTGTATGGGTTCCGGCGGAAAGACCGATCCCCTGATGCTGCAAATCGCCGACATCAGCAAAACATACGGCTGCGCTCTGGCAAAAGCGGTACGGAACAAGTTGAAAAATTACGGCATCACCAAAGGGGTCAAATGCGTATTTTCCCCGCAGGAAGTCCCAAAAGAAGCGGTGCATAGCGTCCTTGACGGGGAGGGACACCGCCACACTTGCGTCGGCACGATCAGTTATATGCCCGCCGTATTCGGCTGTACCTGTGCCTCCGTCGTATTGCGGGAACTGCTCAAAAGAGATAATTGAAAGTGATCGCTGCTGCCGTCAGCGGGAGATATGGTCGCAGTATTTGCGTGCGATGCTCATATCGGCAAATGTTGCTGCGGCGTGTTCACAGGCTCCGTCCCGGAAATAGGGGATGTTTTCCAGAATATCACAGACTGCGGCGGTGAGGGAGTCACAGTCCGATTTCTCCGCAAGCCGTCCGCTCCAGCCGTCCGCGACGGCTTCTGCCATGCCTCCGGTGTTGAATCCGGCGACCGGCAGTCCGCAGGCTGATGCGCGCAGAATATGGTAGGGGGCATTGGTTGACTTGCTGCCGTCCAGCAGAAGATCGCAAGCCTGATACAAACGGACCGTTGCCGCCCTGGAACGGGGAGTGCTGTTGACAAAATGGATTTGAGTTCCGAAAAGCGTTTTCAATTCACGGATCGTCTGATAGACCACCGGATCATCTGCCGGATTGGTCAGCACCGTGAACACGCCGGGACGGAACCCCAACTCTTTGCGGATCTCCTCTTTTTTGCCGGGGTGATAGATGCTCAAATCGACTCCGCGCGGAATTCTGATGCGCTCCATGCCGCAGAAGATGGGGGCTTCTGCGGCTTTCCGGGCGATTCCGGCGGTCGGGGCGACCAGGGTCATCGGCAGTTTGCTCCACGCCTCACACTTTTTCTGGAAGAGCGGTTCTTTTTCGTCCGGAAAAACGGCTTCGCTGTACAGGAGTTGGAAGAGTTTGCCGGGGAGTTGTCCGATTTCCTCAACAGAGGCGACCCCGCCGGAAATATCGTGAAGAATAACGGCGTTTGCCCCGTATGAACGGACGATTTCCGGCAGCCCCGTGTTGTATAGAGCGGGATTTTTGCCGCAGAGCCGCCGCCAGAGCCGTTTCCAATATCCGGGCAGAAGTTCAACTCCGGGTTCGCGGGTATGTTTATTTGCGGTCAGCAAAATAGAGCCGGTGCCGATTTTCCGGAACGCCCGGTGCAGACAGAGGGCAGATTCTGCGGCTTCGCTGCCGCAGTCTGTATATGTGACTTGTAAGATTTTCATTTTGCCCTCCGTTTCTATTATATATTAATAAGATAAACCGTTTTGGGAATTCTGTCAAGTGAAAACGTTTTTTCTTCCGGTTGTTTCGCGAAAAAAATGTTTTTCACGGAATATCCGGATTTTTTTACTGTTCCGGACTTGATTTTTTTGAAGAAATCCTTATAATATATACCGGAGGAGCGGTTTTGCGCTCAAAAAAGAGGAGAATATTTTTTTATGAAAAAGCAAGTAATGTCCCTGTTGTTGGGCAGTGTCGTGGGAGTTTCTTCCCTGTGGGCACTGCGTCCCGGCGATATCGCCGAAGAACTTTCCGCCGTCACATGGCTGCAAGGCGGTCCTGTATCCACAAAGGATGCGAATGGCAAAATGATGAAAGCGGTCGTCTTTCTGCGAACCCGTTCCGATAATGCCGCTGAAACACTGCAGATGCTTCAGGCACTCAATGCCCGGTATGCCGATCTGCTGCAATGCGCCGCCATCACTCCGGACAGTCCCGCCGATGCCGCCGCGCTGCTGAAACAAAGCGGAATATCCGCCGTCAGTTTCGGAACGGACAATGATTTTTCGCTTACCGGGAAATTCATGGAGTCGTTTCCGGTCTTTCCCATGGCGTTTCTGACTGCACCTGACGGTACGATCATCTGGTGCGGCGAGGCCGCCGATCTTCCCGAAGCAATGGAAAATGCCGCCGCCGGGAAAATCAAACCCGGTGAACAGCGGAAACTTGCAGAACATCTTGACCGGATGCTGACAGCCCTCCGCGAAGGCAAACATGACCTCATTGCCGGACTTTCCGCCGATGCCCTGAAACTTGATCCGGGCAACGCCGGTATTCTGCGCCTGCGGCTGTTTGAACTGGAGAGCCGTTACCGTTTCAAAGAGGCGTTCCGGACCGTGATGGACGAAATCAAGAAAGTTCCGAAACGCGCCCGTCTCTACATGCTGGCGTGGGAACTGACCGTCCGCCACGCAGAACTGGCGCACGAACGCCATGAATTGCTCGAAGCGCTCCGCAAAGCCGACCTGCGTGATGATGAAGTCAATATTATCACCTGGCAGCTGTTGCAAAACACCTTTGATGCGGACGTTCTGAAAACCGCAGTTGCGCTTCAAAAGAAGATCGTTTCAGAAAAAGAGGGGCTTTCAGCGGTTCAACAGGCCTCTTATGACACCACCAAAGCGTTGCTGCTCTACCGCCTCGGCAAACCGGAAAAGGCCTACGAAATCGAAAAAAATCTGCCGGCTCTCTGGAAAAAAGCCGGGATTTTACAAAATATCCCTGCGGCTGAAAAGCGTGCAGAGTTCTACAAAGCCGCCGCCGAACTGGGGAAATAAAAATACAGAGGCTGTGTACTAAACATAGACTGATAAAAAACTCCGCGCGCAGCGGCCGAACGTCGGCCTCGGTAGTGGTCGGCTGTCGCCCCTCCGGGGCTCTCGAGCCTCCGGAGCTTTAAAAAAAAATTCCGCGCGCAGCGCGCACCCCGCACCGGGTCGTACCCGGACGTGGTCCAGCGGCGGAACGCTGGTCGCCGCCTTAAAATGGCGGCGAAAGTATAAGCGAAGCGTCAACATTGCCGCATTTGCGGCAATACCTCTCGCCGGGAGCGATGCCCCGATAAAAAAGCGCAGCGTATTTTATCGGGGCGTTGAGCGTACGGCGCATCCCGAAGCCCCTGTAAAAATCAGTCTATGTTTAGTACACAGCCAATACAGACATATCGGCGGAGCCATCTGTTTCACGGCGTTTTGTCCGACCTGTCCGACAGGTCGGACAGCTTTTGCCGCCTGAACAAAATCATTGAGTGAGTGTCTGCAAAATCAGGATAGCAACGGAAATATAAACAACACGCTTTTTTATCTCACTTCTTCTCCATGATACGGCTTTATCCAATGGCGTTTGTTGTAAGTATCGTCAAGAGAAAGCGTCCACAGATAAAATTCTTTGCCGGACTTTTCATTTTGCAGCACTCCTCTTACTTGATTTTTTTTACCCGTATTACATCGTTGTCAGACATGAGGAGATTTTTGAAATTGCCGCGATGATTTTCGATTTTATCTTCAAGAAGCACAAAAATCGGATCTGAAATTTTTTTCCCTTTCCCGTGATAAATATAACCATTTGTTTTTGTTTCGGGGCAACGGAATAATGTCTTCTTTCCGTAATAATTTAAAATCATTTTCAAATTATCCGGATAAAAATCATTGTTATCGAGAGCATACATTGCCAAAACATAGCCTAATTGTTTCATATTTGCAGTACAAGCAGCGCGAGGGTTAAATTCGCGGCGCAACACACACGGACGGTGTGGCAGCAGATTTATAATGATACTCATTATGACCGGAGCAAGCAAAAAGCCGATTGCACAAAGCAACTTATGCTTGCGCCGGAAAAAGAAAATCAGAAATATCCATATAAAGGACGAATAGATAGCGGAGAAAAATATTATTTCGGGCAATTCATCTCTCCCCATCCAAGAATCCTGAAAATCATAAAGCAGTTTTTTGTTTTCGACAAAAGTCAAAGAAAATTCTGTTAACAGAAACATGATTTTCATAAAGAGTGCAAGTCCGAATAGCCAAAACGGCAGAAAATGTACTATTTTATCACGCCATAATCTCATTACTTCACCTCATCTGTTTTTAGTACCATTTAAGACAACTGCATATACCACCTATGCCGAGCAAGATCATCAAAAGCAATTTAATGGATTTTTTCATTTGTCACCTTGTCTGATTTCTTTACCGGATAGGGCTCCCATTTGCTTTAATGCTTTGCGGAACTGACGGGTGTGTGCCGGAGTCCAGCCGCCTTGCGTCCAATCAAACGGCGTTTCACCATCATTATTCACGGCGTTGACGTCTGCTCCTGCTTCAAGCAGTGCCGCAGGCCAATAAAGGCAATTCGACATGGCCCAATGCAGCGGGGTATTTCCATTGTTATCTTTGGCATTTATATTTGTTCCGAGAGCGATAAACTTCTTTTCCAATTCCTCGTTACCGAACATCATCGCCCAATGTAAGGCATTTTTCCCATTCGAGGAAATTGAATTAACATCCGCACCGGCACGGATAAAAAGTTCTATAATATCATCATATTGCGTAAGCCCGAAACGACATACCGCATCACAAACAGCAACTAAAATCGGCTCACCGTGATATTTAATTTTTATCATATCAGGGTTGTTTCGCAGCATTTCCTGCAAAGCAACAAGATCTCCCATAACAATATGTTCAAAAAGTTTTTCTTCCGGCAGTTTTTCTGCTCCCATGCTCTTCAATTTTGGAATAAGTTCCGTTTTCATATATTGCCGTTTTTTTAATGTTTTCGGAGAGGCGTCCTCGTCAACCAGATACGCACTTTCCCAAATTCGCCCAAGAATGGAA
>JAFTUS010000143.1 GCA_017466125.1 Lentisphaeria bacterium
AAAGTTTTTCAGCAAAACAGCCGATTTTGCTTCGGCACTCTTTTCCTGTATTTGCATTGCGGCAAAGGTGAATAAATCCAGTTGTATTCCATTCATTGTCCTGATCTCCTTTCGGTTGATTTTACCCAAAAGTGAGCGAAGCAGAAAAGGATGCCGGTCATCCGTGACGCGAACATCATCAACCGAAAAGAGAGTTTTTTATCTGTTTTTTTGTGGAATTATTTCCTTGCAGGGAATAAATTTTCTGCGTCCGGAATCATATTCTCCGACAATGAGATCAAATTGTTCTTCTATCGGGGATTTTTCTTGCATAATACACCTCACTCCATAATATACCTGAAATAAAAATAAATGCAATACCTTTTACTTGCATACTCACTTTTATTCAAAGTCTTCCCATCGCCATTCGGAATGCCACGCAATGCAAGGCGTATCACCGTTGAAAATCAATGGGAGCCAGACAAATCGGCTGTTGCTGATATTTTTAACCAGCGATTGCTCGATCCCTCCTTCCAAATCCGGATCATGAGGTTCATAGTCCGGGTTGAACCAGCTGTTGAATAACATCTCTGTATGTTCGTATGTTTCCGCCATTTCATCGGGCAGCCAGCGGTCAGCCAGAGCGATATAGAGTTTTTTCTTTCCCGGGACCTTGAAAACCTGGGAAATCTGGGAATGAAAAGAGGTCATACTTTTATCTTCAGGATGCGGATTTCCCAGCTCCCGGAATGGACCGTGATATGAATCAGCAACGGCTGTTTCGGAAGGATTCGGATAAAAAGCCGTTGTTCCGGAAGTAATCAGATAATGTTTCTGGTTATATTCAAAATAAGCCGGAGCTTCCCGTACATACGGCGGGGAAATGCGGGGGAAATGGGTCGAATAAACGCCGGAGAAATTGGTGTAGTCCTCCGTAAGTTCCGCACAAATCAGTTCTTTATGCGGACGGTTGAAATAACAAAAGGCACGCCCGTCTTCATTTTGCACAAGATCAAAATCTCCGAAACGCATACCCAGCGGGAAAAAAGCGGGATTTACCACACGGTATGGCCCGGTAAAACAGTCAGCCTCCAGCACCGTGGCCTGCTGACTGCTGCAGCCGTCGAACCAGCAAACATATTTTCCGGTTGCCGGACAATGCAGAATATGCGGCCGGTCCAACCGGTTCGCCGGAGACATAACAGCTTGACTATCTGTCAGATCCGGCGGGATCAGAGCCCCCATATCTTCCCAGTTGTAAAGATCCGCAGAGCGATAACAGCGTACCCCCCAATGCCAGTATTTCATATCGCAGACACTGCGGCTTTTATCAGTGCCATACCAGTAATAGATACCGTTTTCGAAATAAAGTCTCGGAAACTTTGCCTGTATGGGTTTCCCTTCGGTATCAAGCCAGAGTTCGCCCGGATGAAAAGCATTGTATATGTTCATTTTGCACCTTGTTTTTTATGATAAGACTCTGTTATTGTTTAGTATACAACCTATGGTAAAAAGTCCGGTTCACCACCATCTATTTCTTCCCATTGGAAATAGTGTTCTTTACCGTGAATGACCCAATGTTCCGGACGTAAATTATCCATCCAATCCAATGGCTCGGCTGCAATTTTTCCTTTGGAGGCAATTGCCAGCAGATGTTTCAATTCGTCGTTTTCAGCCGCAGACAGAATGCCCGGTTGAGGCGAAATGAAAAGGGAACTTCCGCTGGCGGCAACAAGTTCAGCCCATTGGCGGTTGTATTTCCACGGAATGGAACCGGTGATACCGACACAATCAGCATCCATATCAAAGAAAGTCCGGTGCTGGCAAGAACGGAATGCCACTGTATTGACTCCCATTTTACAGGTACGTTCCCAGCGTTTCCCGGAAGTATCATCCCCTGTTCTTGAAAGTTCCTGCAAGCCGGCTGCCAGATGACCGATGGTATTGCAGCCCATGATAAGGACCGGCCCGGCTGCATTACGGATCGTCCGGAAGAGCCCGGTCAGAATTTCCGCAGAGGTACGGCTTCTGTCAAAAAAAGCCCAACCGTTTTCACAAGGCCACGGATGCATATCAAAAGCATAACGTCCCACCGTGTCAAAGGTCGTAAAATCATGTTTGATCAACTCAAACCCCCATTCCCGGAAGCGGGAAATATCCCGAGCAACCAGTTCTGCCACCTCCGGATGCGAAGGATCCAGTGTATCCGGCATATTTCGCAGAAAAAGTTCCCTTTTTAACGCGGGGTCATGGAGATAAAGCGGACGGTACCAAATTCCGGGACGCACTCCGAAATTTTTCATTTTTTCCGCAAGGTGCGGCATATCGGGAAAGTGTTTGTTCCCTTTGTCCCATGGACCGTAGTTGGGCGAATTATCATAGCGCAATTCCTGCCAGCCGTCATCCATTACCATAAAGGGGCGGCAGGAAAGCCCAGCCGTCAGATCCGCCAGATAACGGCAATCTTCCAGAACGCTTTCTTCGGTTATGTTTCCGTAAGCATAATACCAGTTATTACTGCCATAGACCGGAGTTGGCGGAAAGATCGGATCCGGACAGAGCCGGGCGCAGAATTTTCCGGCCGCCTTAAATGCGGTACAACCATCATAAACGGAACTTTCGATTTGTGCAACAACTAAACTCCGTCCGTTCAGTATTACGCCCCGTCCGCCGCAGCGGATATCGCACCACAGAGTAACTCCGGTAGGATCAGCGGACCATGCCGCAAAACATGCCGGGCGGACCCGGACGCCGCAGCAGCCGGTTCTGCCATCCGGCAGATGTGCAAAAAAATACCATGGCATCATCCGGCCCGGATCAAAAGTCCGCCACTGGCTGTCCCCATAGGTGCGTTCCCAGGCATCTCCGCAAAAAAGAGTTTTGGGGGCGATGGGAAAATTCCAGCGGACCCGCAAAAAAGAAAGCGGAGTGTCTTTTGCTGAAATTTCCAATTTCCCGTTGTCATAAGAAAAAACGACATCCTGTAATTGTGACAATTTTCCATTTTCACTGTAAACAGTAATAACATCCGGTTTATCCGGAAGATAAGGTCCGGCAGAAAATTCCGACATGCTCAAAATCCTTTATTTTGCAAAAACATTCACTGTTATTCCGTAAAACTTGAGAACCCGATAAAAAAGAAAACCAATGCAATCATTTGCTTTGCAACAAGATGAAGAACAAATACATTGATTTCTCTATTATTCCCCGACTGTACGGAAAAATTTACGGATCCGCCGGTTTTCGCCATGCAGCGTAAAATCGACCAGTTCGTCCAATGGGGCAGTTGCAAGACCGATACAACTGTCGGCACAGCCGTAATACATCCGCACAGTGCCATCCGGTTCCGGAATGGCATTGGCGGTAAATACAACATTGGAACAGCGTCCGCAGAGTTCATAAAGTTTTTCCGGCCACAAAACCGGCAGTTCGGCACGGGCTATAATTTTAGACGGGTCTTCCAAATCCAACAGAACAGTTCCGAGCCGGTAGATGTAATCGTTGGTGGAACTGTTGTCCACGCCATGGTAAATCTCCAGCCAGCCTTCCGGAGTCTTGATCGGAACAGCTCCTGCTCCGATTTTAAGAGAGTCCCAGCAGCCCTGCCGCGGCTGCATCAGGTCTTTGGTCGAATCCCAATGCATCAGATCATCGGAATAAGAAATGCACATCCCTGCCGGTTCATCAATGGATTGCGGCATGGGACGGTCAAGGCGTACATAGCGTCCGTTGATTTTCTCCGGGAAAAGCACACCGTTACGGAATTCATACCCCATGTCTGCTTGTTCAATTCGCTCATAATGTACAAAATCAGTGGTTTTTACCAAACCCAATGCGACTCCGCGTTCTTTAGTCATACTGCAATACATGAGATAGTAGACGCCTTCCAGTTCGGTCACCCGGATATCGAAAACACAGGTTTCGTGGTAGCGGTGCGCCGGCCAGTCGACAGGTTCCGGATCTGGGGTAAAATGGATGCCGTCTTTGCTGCGTGCGATCCAGAAGATGATTGGGGTGGAAGTTGTTGCAGCATCGACAAGCAACAGATATTCGCCGTTGAATTTGATTGCACCCGGATTCATCACATACATGATGTCCGACGGGAATTGAGCCGCTGTCAGCACCGGATTATCCGCATATTTATCAAAAAGCATTTTTCTCATTTTCATATTTCCTTATTTCAGAGTTGTATTTCCTGTGTTCCCGGCTCGAATTTGGATAAAGTCAATGTTTTCTGAAAGACTCCGGCATCGGTACGGAATACGACATCATAATCTCCGCAGAAACCATAGAGTTTATTTCTGCCGTTAAATTCATAATCCAGCGTTTCTTCGGTAGTCCATTCATGGTGAATAAGATCATACAAAACCTTATATGCCGGTTTTTCGGACATATCGTTGTTGAGCAAGCCGCCGAGATAGCGGTTTTCCCCCTGATTGTTGTTGATCGCACCGGCCTGGAATGCTGTATTATCCACCAAATTCCACCAGGTGATCGCACTCATGGCCGGATGACTGAACCAGAGACGATACATCTTTTCTGCCACCAGAGCTTGATAGGCAAAGCCATCACCCAGATCTCTTTCCGCCGGAATGGTGATTTCTGAAACATTGAGCGGAATACCGAGAGAACCGTAAAGATCCATGTGGGCGTAGATATGGTTCGGATCAAGCATCTCTCCGGACCACTGTTCCAACGTTTCCAGCCTGTCATAAAATGCAATGTGATACTGCAAGCCGAGTCCCCGGACGGGCAAGCCCAAATCCAGTAGCCGACGGACATGCAAATACAGCGGTGTATAGGAGTTGTGGTAATCGTTCCAACTTTTCCAGGGACCTTCGTTGTAAATCAATTCCGTAGAGGCGGGAAAATATTTCCCCGCGAGTTGGAAAAGTTTTTCAATATGATGCTCCGGCACATTACCCTGATTGTAGATTTCCGGAAAAATGGAATCCAACTGCAATCCTTCGTTATAGACATCAAACCAACGGATCTTGTCTGCATACCGTTCAGCAATTCCGGCGATGTGACGCTCGTATTCATCCAGCAATCTGAATTGATTGCGCGGCAGCCAATCTGGCAGAAGCGTATGCCAGACCATAGGATGACCTTTGGCATAAAGACCTTTATTTTCGCAAAAAGCCACTACTTCATCAGCCGGAGGGCGGCGGTAGATATAAGGACTTCCCGGCGTCTGACGGAAAACGCCTTTTTCCGGTTCGTAAGCATCCCAGTAAAAAGGTACGACCGCCTGATTGAAAAGCTTGGTGAACTTTTCCACATAAACTTCATTCTTCCACGCCTCCTCCCCTTTGAATTGTCCCAGCATAAAGGCATTGCCGCCGAAACGGAATTCGTGCCGTTTGAGTTTATAATGAATCTGACAGCGTTCCACGGGTTTTCCATCCGGAGTTTTAATGACAAGTTTCAGTGCCGTTTTGCGGCTTGTTTCAGTACCGCAATGTATCCGGGCGTCAGTTTCCGGAGAATAGGCAAGGAGTCTTGTGAGCGTTTTTTGTCCTATTTCTGAAAAAATGGCCATGAGTGATTATCCTTCTTACGTCTTAAATTTTATTTTTCTGCAAGTTCAAAAAACGGCGTCGGACCATTTTTCAGTTTTGCCATATCCAAAGCGAGGAGCCAACCATTAGCGGACCGGATCAGCGGCAGTTCCTGACAGCGTTCTCCGGTAAGGCTGAGAGCCCAGCAACGCAACTTATCCTTTCTGCGAATCAGTAATTCGTAGTTTCCGCAATGATAAAGGATCGGATATGTCCCAACTACCCGGAGATACTGACCAGTCGGATCATGCTGCATATTGGTATTGGCGATACGAGAGGAAAGAATAAGCACCATGCGTTTGGAATTTTTCAGCGGTTTATTGTCAACAGAACCCAGACCAATCAGGGTATTAACACTGTTTTTGCGAATTTCCAGAGTACCGAGTTTTTCCCGTTTTCCGGCAATAAGGGCCACTGCTTCGCTCTTCGGAGTAATGACGGTGACCTTTTTCTCTTTGGCATAAAGGGTGATTTCGCCGCTTTCGCTTTGATAAATCCCCCGCCCCGGATCTGTACGATTCCCTATGGGCAGAATACCGCGGCGACGCATCGCATTGATCAGTGATTCCAACGAAGGGTCGTTCACTGCATTCTCCTTTGCCTGGGCAAACCAACCGTGCCAGACGATTTCTGCAGAACCGGCAGGCGAGAAAACCATATCCGGCTTCTGCGGTTGCGGTACACGACTGTAACGTGGAAGATCCGTAAATATAGATGCTGTGTTTGTGAGCAAACTGATCCGGCTCTGAGTGGGGGAAAGTGCATACGCACTGTTACCGGGTTTGAATACGTAATCCCTGGTTAATGCAACTGCAACTTTGTGTTTGGCAGGAGTCACATCCCGGCGCAGGAAAAACAGAGCAGAAAGGAACTCTCCGGAACGGAGTACCGGATTGTTGGCTGCCATAAATGAACTGGCACGCTGATTATTTGAGAGAGCCACGGCTTCGGAATGAATAGCCAGAGAATCCCAATCATTTAATGCGGCATATGCATCCAGAGCAACTGGTTTTTCATACTGATACGGATTCCGGAATACATAATTGTGTTCGTTGAAGAAAAAGGGACGTCCGTATATCCGTCCGCCAAACGGATACCGGAACAGGCTGGCTCCATTAGCAATTGAACTTACCTGATCGACGATAGCGCCGGGTTGTTCTCCGCCATCAGGGTGACAATGGTATCCGTGAGCATCAACGATCTGCACCCCTTCCCACGAAACAGCTGCGCAGCGAAGAGCGGGCATAGGACACTGCAAGGTCAAGCCTTTATATCCGCAATCTTTCATCACCTGGTCACAGAAACGGTAAGTTTCTTTCAAATTGGTATACCAGAACTCATCGTAATCGACACGGAGCTGACTGCGATCCCAAAAGACCGGCAACGGCGGATCCGCAAGAATTTTTGCATTGTATGGGCGTTTGGCTTGCGGAATATCGGCATATTTCCGGTTGAGAAAATCTTTCCACTTATTTTTCAGAAAACGGTAATCTTCCGGATAAAACTGCTGCATCCGGGAAGCATACTCAATTCCCAAGCCCAACTCGTTGTAGTATTCCACGGCAATAAAAACGGGATCATCTTTCCAAGCGAGTTTGGTGTAGGGATTTTTATGATTCAGCACCATTCGGGCACTTTGGGCAAAACGTTTTCTTAAATTTGGTTCTCCAATGATGAAAAGGACTTTATTAGCCATCCGTTTTTCTGCAACCTGAAACCAGTCCTTTTCAGAAGAGTACAACCAGAAAGCAAATAAATTCAACTGTAAATAAATGCCCTGCTGCTTCATTTCCCAGACTATCCGGTCCCAGCGGTCGATATACTTCGGCAACGGATTCATATCTTTTGTGGAGCCAGCCATGAGCCACGCATCGAAACCGTGCATCCGGATAAGGTTGTAGCCCTGTGCGCGCACTGCTCTGGCGTATTCAGAGATGAGTTTGGGGAAGTCTTTATCTGAAGAATTTTTCCATACATTATCATCTAATCCGGAACTGAAACCGAAGAACCTCTGTGGTACAGATTTTTTCTCAAAAACAATGTGCCCGTCCGGAGAAAGAATTGCCCGTCCATATTTGCCTGCCGGAGCATCGACAAGAGCAGAAAGATCAAGAGCCGAGCCCTTTCTAACTGCCAGATTCCGAGTGTTGATCGGAAAATATCCGTCCGCCGCAGTAAAGGTTTGCGGTTTGGGCGGTGGCTGGACCCCGCCCCAGAAAAGACGCCAGCCTTCTGATCCGGCAATAACTTTGACAGCCAGAAGATTTTTACCTTTTTTTACCGGCAGAAACACAAGGTGATTGGCAGGCGAAACTGGTTTTTTTGCATTTCCATCGGCCAGAGTGGAATAGATCATTTTTCCGTTCAATGTGATTTCCATCCACCAATCCGCACCGAAACCGACCGGAATAAATTGTTCTCCGGATGATTCAAATTCATTATAGAGGACAGCCGCATCGCGGAAACGTTTACGACTTGCTCCGGCTTCAAGACGGAGATTTATTCTGTTGCTTTTTATATTGGTAGGTACTTCAACCACAAAAGGTTCTATTCTTTTCTGCGGGTTCATTCCCGGCAATGTATCGGGGATGGAAGTTGAAACCTGTACGGCTGGGTCGATAAGTCCGAAGACTGTCCATTTATCCGAAAAAGGCGGTTTCCGGTATTCGATTTTATTCATATCGACCAACAGCATTTCAGAAAAGGTGATTTTTCCATCCAGTTCGCCAAGATAAAATGAAATTATCGGCGGATCGTTTGGATCATCGCTGTTTTGTCCGGGAATGAGTTCTATAAAAAGTTTCTGTGTCCCCTGGCGCAAGGGTAATTGCTTGAACAATCCGAGATTTTTGGATTTTGTCCGCATTCTGTATGAAAACACCATAGGACGGGTTTGAGCTTTTTCGCACTCCACGGTGAAGTAGAGCCGGTAAGTGTTTCCTACTTGCAGAGCGGATTGTATTTGCTGAAGTTTCAAGGCCCCCGCATCAGAACTCCTTTGGATATCCAATGCGATTTTTCCATTTTTTGTTTCAGTCCGGATCGGTTTACCGAGAATTTCCCATTCAGCCATTCCGGCCCTGAAATCTCCATTTTTCAGAATGTTCCGGACCTCTCCGGCATTCACGAGAAACATTGCCGTCAATAACAACGCAACAACCATTTTTTTCATTTTTTACAATCTCCTTGATTTATATTTATGGGGAATTATTGATTTCTGGTTTGGTCTGACAGAATAACAGATTCTTTCAAGCGGAATGTATTCGGAGTAATGCCGGCATGTTTCCGAAAAAAACGGCACAGATGGCTGGCATCCGCAAAGCCGGTTATTTCTGCAATCTCATTAAGTTTGATTTCGGTACAGGCTAAAAGCCTCATTATATGACTCAAGCGCAATTCACGGAGAAACTTTCCGGGAGTCATGCCGCACTTTTTCCGAAAAATCACCTGGAAATACTTTTCGCTCATTTGAAAATGTTTCGCAAGACTTTGTACGGACGCAATATGTATATTTTCAGTAGCCCAAACTTCTGCTTCGCGTCGAAAATCATTTTCCTGTCTTTTTTCATGATCGCAAATTTGCGTTTCCAATTCCAGCAGGAGATCGGTCGCAATTTTCCGCAAGGCGCAGAAATCCAAATTCGTATGCAGGGCTTTTTGAAAAAAAGTGTTGAAGAGTTTTACCACTTCAGAATCATGCGGCAATAAATGCACAGGAGATTTTTTCAGGATTCGGTCAAAGACATGTTCCGCCAGTTCTCCCCGGAAACTGATGTAAATATAATCGTAAAAACAGTTATCCGGATTAAAAAATTCAAACTGCTGTTCATTCGTAATGAAAAAACATTTTTCCGGTCCGACGTCGTATGTTTCCGTTTCATTGTCTGCGCTCCGGTATTTGACCCGGCAGTGACCGCCCCGGGTATATTGAAGGATCCGGAAATTACCATCTGAAAGCCCGAAAAGTGTTTTATGATCCTGCTGATAACATTCTCCCTGCTGGACTATCCAATTCCCTGCGGTGGAAATAGTTGCCGGAAACGTGTCGCCAAGAAAATTCTCTTTGCGAAAATCAATCCAAAGTCTCTGCTGTTCTGAATAATCTGTATTTATCTGCTGCATACCAACCCTCATTTTTGGAATAATATATCACCAGTTTCCAAAAAAAAAAGTACCATAATACTTTTGTTCTATTGATAGTACTTTTGATTTATTGCGGATTTTTCTTTCCCTCATTTTTGGAATAATATATCACCAGTTTCCAAAAAAAAAAGTACCATAATACTTTTGTTCTATTGATAGTACTTTTGATTTATTGCGAATTTTTCTTTTTGAAGTATATTTATGAACAAAACAAAGGAGTTCTTTATTTATGAAAACAAATTCTATTTTGAAACCGGCACACCCGGAAAATCAAATCTGTTCAGATAATGTGCGGATATCAATCCTCGAGCCGCGATTGATTCGTTTTGAATGGAGTAAAAACGGGCTTTTTGAGGATCGAAAAACTCAAAATGTGACCTGCCGCAATTTCGGAGCAGTTCATTTTTTACAAAAAGAAAAAGATAACGGTATGGAAATCGATACCGGAGCATTAAAAATATTCATAGGCAAAAGCAGTAAAGATGGTTTCTCCGCCCAAAATCTTTCTATTGAATTTCCGGATGGGAAACAATGGCATTACGGAGATCCGGAAACCGAAAACCTCGGTGGAACCTGTACTGAATTTGATATGCTGGATGGCGAAAATCACATTGCTCTGGAATCCTGGTTGGCGAATGACTGGAAGATAGACCGGCAAACAGATCTTGGCAAAGGGCTTCTTTCACGTTCCGGCTGGAGTGTCTTCGATGATACAGAGACACCAACTTTCAAAGAAGAGCCTTTCTGGGGTGAATGGATAGATTTACGGGAACAAAATAATGACCGGAAAGATTTCTATTTTTTTGGATTCGGTCATGATTATAAAGCCGCTCTTGCCAGAGGAGCTGATCTTTTCGGCCCCCTTACTAAAATGCCACGTTTTGCTTTCGGTTACTGGTACAGCCGCTATTGGGCTTATGACCAACGTGAATTGGAAGAGATCCGTGAATATTTTGACCGTACCCAAACACCTTTGGATGTTTTGGGGATCGATATGGACTGGCATCAGCCCGGCTGGACCAATTTTGCGTGGGACTATGATTTTCTGCCCGATCCGGTTAAATTCCTCGCAGAGCAGAAAGCAGATGGGATCATGACAACATTCAATCTGCACCCCGGTGATCTGCGCCGTGATGAACCGGGCTTTGAAGATGCTGACCGCTTTTTCAAAATCAATGAAGACGGTAAAATCATTTTTGATTTGGAATCTCCAACATTTATGAAACGTTATTTTGATGTTTTGATCCACCCGAAAGAGGATGACGGTGTTCCCTTCTGGTGGATCGATATGCGCGAGGGCGGCAAAAACGGATACAGCAAGATCAACTGGATGAATCACTTGCATTATCTGGATCATGTCCGGCGCTCAACAGAGGAACGTCCCATGCTTCTCGCCTGTCGCGGGGGAATGGGGGGATGTCGTTACCCTGCCGGTTTTTCTGCCGATACCTGTTCCACATGGGCAACGTTGAAAAAGGAAGTCCAACTTACTGCGACCGCAGCCAATGTCCTTTTCGGCTGTTGGAGCCATGACCTCGGCGGGCATATGGAAGCCACGCCGAATACACCGGAGTTGAATTTGCGTTGGATGCAATTCGGGTGTTTTTCTCCAATCATGCGCTCTCATTCCGCCAAATTTGAATATGCTGAACGCCGTTTCTGGGAATTTCCTGCGCCTTGGAACAAACTGATGCGGGATACCATTCTGAAACGCTACGAAATCATGCCGTATTTATATTCAGAATATATGGCTGCAACAGCATCCGGACTTTCTCTCTGCCGGCCGCTTTATCACGAATACCCGGAAGTTCCGGAAGCCTATCAGCATCCGGATGAATATTTCTTCGGTTCGCAAATGATCGCAGCTCCGGTAACTGTTCCGGAAGACCCGCAGACGCATCTGGCGTCTTCTGCTGTTTGGTTGCCAGCTGGCGATTGGTATGATATTGCTTCCGGACGGCTTCTGACGGGACCTGTTCTGCGCTCCATCCCCAGAATGCGGGAGGAAATCCCGCTTTTTGTAAGAGCCGGAGCCATTATTCCGGAAGCCGTCGGCAGTCTCCGTGCCGGGAAAGGCGTTGTCGAACATTTGCAGTTATCCGTATTTCCCGGCGATCAAGGGGCCTATTCTCTATACGAAGATGACGGTCACTCTCTCCGTTGTGACTCCGGTGAAAAAGTTCTTACTCCGGTATGTCAGTTTGTTCAAGGTAAAACCCGGACAATCATTATTTCTCCGGCCAGCGGAAGATGTTCGAACTGGCAAAAAGAACGGCACGTTTCTCTGAAGTTGTTCGGCTGTATTCCTCCGGAATCAGTTTCCGTTAACGGTCAGGAGTTCCATTGGCGTTACGATGGATATCATTTTACGACACTTATTGATCTTGGGACGATCGACACAGAAAAAACTTACACGATCCTTGTCAACTACTCTTCCTCAGATTTTACAGGGGTGGTCGCCGGGATGCCGGGAATTATCCGCAGAATTGAACGCATCGCCCGTATTCAAAATACTGTTGCCGGATGTTTTGCTCCAGTCAAAGATGACCGTCTGGGGCAGCATTTGCTCAGTTCAGCAAGCCGTATATCGGCTTGTCCGCAAAAATGCGTTGACGAAATTCAACATCTGAAAGAACTGTATCCTCGTCTTGAACCATCTTTAAGAGAACTTCATCGGGTCCGTTCTGCAAGGTTTCCCTTTTCTCTGAAAGAGGGGCTTGTTCTGCTGGATGAAATAAGAAAGGAATTTTTGTAAAAAACACTTTTGTTCCATTAATGCAGTCCGTTGACTATTGATATTTTATAAAAACGGCAATACCTGTAACTGTAAAATAACGTATCATTGATATTGGAAGTTACAAGTATTTTTAATGAAATCTGAAATTCCGGGGGGGGACCTATGAAAAAACAGACTTTTTATGCAGAACAGCGCAAACAGCAAGCAACGGAACGGTACTGTCCCGCTTATCATTTTATTTCACCGAATGCCGCTTCAAATGATCCCAACGGTCTTTGTTGCTGGCAGGGGAAATGGCATCTCTTCTATCAGCACAGTTATCCAGAAAAGCCTGCCGCCGTACACTGGGGACATACCGTAAGCGAAGACCTCATTCATTGGAAAGATCTGCCGGACGCCATTATACCAGGACCGGAAAAAGGGTGCTGGTCCGGAACGACTTTGGTCGATGATGGTAAAGTGATTGCTATGTATTACGGGCTTGATCTCGGCTGTATGGTTGCTGTCGCAAATGACCGGGATCTTATGAACTGGGAGAAACTTACCGGTACTGCTGTCATTCCGGAACCGACTTTCATTTTTACACCTACTACCGGCAAAGAGTCCGTCAACGGGAAAAAACTTCCCCCGGATGCTGTCAATCCGGTCTTTGATCCCTGCATTTGGAAGCAGGGGGATTTTTACTACGCTCTCACCGGAGGCTCAATGCTGAATAATCCGGCAAATCGTCCTCAACGCACCCCCTTTCTCTATCGTTCATCCGATTTGAAAGAGTGGGAATTTATGCATGATTTTCTGGAAAATGATATTTTCGGACGTCCGGGGGATGATTGTGCCTGTCCCTATTTCTGGCCTATCGGCAACCGGCATATATTGATTCATTTCAGCCACAAAGGCGGATCGCATTATATGCTTGGAGATTATGATACCGCCCGGAATAAATTCATCGTCCGTTCCGGAGGAAGTTTCGGATTCGGTCCAACTGTCCCGGGCGGTTTGCTTGCGCCGTCGGCAACTCCGGATGGCGATGGCGGGCTTATTGTTCTGTTCAATGTCACGTTCGGCACCAAGGCTTCAAAAGAGTGGAACAATCAGGTATTCTCTCTGCCTCGTCGCCTGACGCTTGCAGAAGATGAGTTAAGGATGACTCCTGTTGACGCCGTGAAATCTTTGCGGAAAAATCATATTGAAACGGCAGGAGTAAAACTGGCAGCCAATCGAGAAGTCCAGTTGGACGGTTTCTCCGGAAATTGTGTGGAACTGATTGCTGAGATCGAGGTCGGAAACAGTCAACTTATCGAACTTAATGTTCTCCGCTCTCCGGACAAAGAGGAATTTACAACGATCCGCTTTTACAAAGATCGTGGTTTCCGGGATTTGCAGCGTCCCCGACCGGAACATGACTATTTTTCGCCGCCGCCAAGCAGCGTACTCTCCATCGACAGCAATTATTCCTCCGTTAATCCGGATGTCCTGTTGCGGACGCCCGAAACGACCGGATTTATCCTGTCGCCGGATGAAAAACTCAAATTGCATATTTTTATCGACAAAAGCATCATCGAAGTTTTTGCCAATGATAAAATTTGTCTGACACAACGGGTCTACCCGAATCGAGCCGACAGCACCGGCATCTCGATCTGTTCCCGCAATGGCAGTGCCGAATTGCTGAAATTCGACCTCTGGGAGATGGCGCGTATCTACTGAATATGCGGAAATGAACA
>JAFTUS010000144.1 GCA_017466125.1 Lentisphaeria bacterium
AGATGTTTGTTTCGTATTTTGTATAGAGGCGGCCATATAAAATGATGGGAGTTCCGGCAGGCAATATGTCATTTTTGGAATATCCAGATCCCTTGGAAAAACTCGCCAGCATTTCCAGCTTACGCTGTTCCCAAGAAAAAGAAAAGAGCCAAGAATTGCTCCTTGGCTCCCATTGCGGAAAATATGAATTACGCATCAGTTAAGCGTGAGTATCGGGTGTCTCCAAGTCAAAACCACCCTGCAAAATAAAGTCCCGGAGAACCTTATCCAGCTTCATTGGAACTTTGGGCGGGATGATTTTTGCCCCTTCAAGCCATTCAAAATATTCTTTTGTTTTGTTTCGATCAAAAGTTGCTTTCAATGCATCGAAACGACCGAATTCATTTATATTGGCTTCCGTCACGCGCAACTCCATTATACCGCGCAAAAGATCTTCCGACAATCCAAAGGTTTCTGCAAAGCGATGGATCTGGTCGTCTTTTGCTCTGGATATGTATTCTGTGATGTAGTCACGCAATGTTTTTCCTGCTTCCGGTATAACATCACCACTCTGGATGTCATGCAGGAATATATTAGCAAACTTCTGTTCTTCCTGCGACAGTGTGGCGAAGGTTTTATGAAGTTCATCTTCTGCTTGCTTTACACTCTCTTCATTTCCTCCAGCCAGCGACTTTAAATACTTGTCAAATCGGGTATTCATATAGTCAACCCCGATTTTCTCGGTTTCAAATGTCGTGAGGTGCGGGACGATTTCAAATGGCAAATCTCCACCACCACCATTGCCGCCACCGCCAGTAAAAAGTTCTCTATAGCGTTGACGCAAAATATCGTATGTCGTTTTGTCAAAAAGAACTGAAATGGTGCGGTCTTCTCCGGATTCCGGATCTTTGTAGTTATAATCCTTTTCTTTCCACGAAAAACCCTGAACCTTGGCTGCTTCCAAATAATCATTAAACTTGCCAAACAATACGGCAAACATCTGTTTTTGTGCCGTATCTTCCGGCAGTTTAATAAAGTTTTGAACTCCGGCTTGCTCAAACAAGTCAGCAATCTGTGTATAATAGTAGTTCAGACTCTCGATATTTTTGAACAGGCGATCAGCAAAAAGACCGAATGGCTTCTCCCCGGAATAAAGTTTTACCGCATCTTCAATATTTTTCTCCATTGTGTGCGGGTAACGATAATATTTTATCGTTCCGAATGGCTTATCTGGTCCAAACAAACGGTTGGTTCTGGAAAATGCCTGAATGATATTTTCATAGTACAGAACCTTGTCCATATAAAGTGTATTTACCCATTTTGAGTCAAAACCAGTAAGCATCTGGTCAACAACAATAAGTAAATCCAACTGCAGTGCCGGTGTCTTTTCAATCCGCTCATAAGGCTTTTTATGAGCAAGACGGGCAGCGATATCTTTCTTCATTTTTGCGAAAGTGGGAATAGAAAAGTCGTGTCCATACCGGGCATTATAGTCGCTGATGATTTCGACAAGACCATCCTCTTTTACAGCTGCACCGCCGCTATTATCAATACTCTGGTCAAAAATCGCAGATATTTTCAGCTGTGGTGCTTCGTCTTTGAACAAACGATAGTAAAGAATTGCCTCGCCGATACTGGATGTGGCAAAAATAGCATGGAATTTGCCGCCCTGACTGAGAAGAGTCCAATTTTTTAAGATATCTTTAACGACAGCCCCGCGATGTTCTTCACTTTCGTATTGCTCTAACGGAACATAATATTCAATACCGTGTGTAAGTTTCCCGTTGGAATCAAAATTATCTGCAGGCATCGGGAGGTTGTAATATTTCAGGAATACTTCCTTTTTCCTGTCGTCACTCATAGCTTCTTCTACGGATGATGATTTTGCTTTTTCCAACGCTACGACTTCCCGCAAATCCTGATCATCAAACGTTGTAACCTTATAAGGGTCAAACCCCAACACATTTTTGTCACGAATACCATCGGCAATGCTGTACCGGTGCAATTCATTTCCAAAAACAGTAGTTGTTGTACTCATTTTCTTTTGATTTTCATCATGGATCGGAGTTCCGGTAAAGCCGAAGAAGACTGCTTTGGGGAAAGTTTGCTTGATGGTCAAAAGCATATCACCAAATGTTGAACGGTGACACTCGTCAACGATGAACACAATGCGTTTTGTGTTCATTATTTCAAGGTCAGCCGCCTTTAAGCCCCCGTCAGCCTCATCTTTTATATTACTCATTTTCTGAATGGAAGTTACAATCAAAGTATTGGCTGGATCGGGACTTTTCAGCTTACTCACCAATGCACCGGTATTTTCTGTTGCCTGAACTTCTTCGCTCTCTGCGGCAAATCCCCGGTACTCTTTCAAACTTTGAGTGCCAAGTTCTATTCGGTCCATTAAGAAAATAACTTTATCCGCATCTTTGGAAGAGGCTATCAATTGTGCGGATTTGAACGATGTCATTGTTTTTCCGCTTCCTGTGGTATGCCAAATATAACCGCCACGCTGCTCATTACCTTCCCACTTCGTTTTGGAAACCTTGTCGGAAATCGCATTCGCAGCGAAATATTGATAACTCCGCATTACCTTTAAAATTCCATCCGAATCATCGGCAACAGTGTAAAAACCAATCATTTGATGCGCCATGGGGATAGAAAGCAATGTGGATGTAACTTGCTTCCAGTCGTTTATAGGCTCATTATTAAAATCAGCCCAATGGAACTGGTAACTCGGATTAAATTTGCCGTCCGGACCGGGGTTCGCAAAATACAGTGCCTCTTCCGGATTCATGGCAACGAAAATCTGCACCAAAGCAAAAAGACCACTAAAAATACCTTCGTGAGCATATTTTTCTATTTGATTGCAGGCTTGACTGACTGGAATACCGCTTTTTTTAAGCTCAATATGGAATACTGGCATTCCGTTTATAAGCAACATCAGGTCGCCACGGCGATCATTTAAGATTCTTGATGCTGTGGGAAACTTGGGCTGTTGAACGATCTGATATCTGCTTTGCCCTGCTGCGATCTCCCGGCGATCATAGATTTTTAAGGAAACTTCTTTCCCGAAATGTTCTTTATCATCCTGATTATCCCGTATAATTGTAACACTGCGACCATTGATAAATCCGTTGAGTTTCAACGGAGTCCGCAGTGCGTTGATCTGCTCAATAATCTGCTGCATTTCACCATTGGTCAAGGGATAATTATTGAGCCGGTCAATACTCCGGTTGTTTTCATACAGAATATTAGCCCAATTTTGAATAAGCTGTTCTTCTGTATAATTTTTCAGAACTTCTTTTTCCCAGCCTTTTTCGGAGAGCATTTTTATAACGGCTGCCTCAAAATCCGCTTCGCAATTAAATGACATGGTGCTTCTCCTTAAACAAACATCTTTTCAAGGCAAGATTTTTTGATTTTTTGCAGCCGATCCAACTCACGCTGATGAAGGGTGATAAGGTCATCAAGATTACGGAAAAAATCTGCTATAATGTGTTGTTCAGACGAGATAGGGATAGTTATATCAATGTTCCCCAACATTTTTCCGGAAATTTCAAGGAAGGTAGAGCCAGAGGC
>JAFTUS010000145.1 GCA_017466125.1 Lentisphaeria bacterium
CAAACATGAAGCACTTGCTTTGCAAGTATGATGCGGCGTATTTTTGAGAGCGGCATTCTCCGTATGTTTCCGTACACATCCGTTCTTATCCGTACAAACAAAGCGTTTAAAAAAATCACGGCAGTGTTGTGATGTGACCACCAACAGTTCGATGAGGGTAAACTTTCTTTTCATTTTTTCACCTTTGTTTTAGTTGAAGTTACTGTTAAATGACGGGAAAACATTTTTTTACAATCTCCTTTATTTGATTTGCGGAAAAAATCCTTTTGAAATATTCTATATCAAGCCCTTCTTTGTATGACTGATGAACGTGGTATCACTTTGGAACCCAAATCGATTTGAATGATCTCATTGCGGTCTTCGAGTAAAAGGCAAATGGCCCGGAAAACTTCTCCTACATACTCCGGATAGGTGACTCCGACTGTCGCCAGAGGCACTGAACAGAAAAGTCCGACATCGTTGCCGTCCGATCCCAGAACACATATATCCTCCGGGACGTTGAAGTGATTTTCCTCCAATACTTTCAGGACAACAGGATAAAACGCATCCCCCAGAAGGTAGAAGGAGTCGAATTCAATATCTGAATGTTCTGCAAAATATTTTTTCAAAAAGTTATAAGTATATTGGCAGGAGTTTTCATCAAAGGGCGTTTCTGCATCAAGAATTATGACCTCCTTGTTATTCAAATTGTAATAAGATTTGAATCCCAGACAAAGAGCATCATGATCTGTATTATGCGGTTCCCCGTATAGAATTGCTGTTTTTCGGCAGCCGTTTTTATGCAGATAATCAGCAGCAAGCATTCCGTTTTCCATGTGAATAAGAGAAACATAGTTCAAACATGTATTCTCAAACCGTCTTCCGACAAACAAAATCGGTATCGGCAAGTTGCAGATCCGCAAAAGATCATGCCGGTTCAATGGCGGGGGACAAATCATCAGAATAATATCAAATTCATTGATCGGCAAATATTGAAATATTGTACTCGCCTGCATCGGGAAAACAAATTTTTCAATAACAATATTCTTGTCAGTACAAAGTTTCCGAAGCCGCACTTCAATTTCCCGATATACAGCGGAGCCCCAATCCCAGCAAAACACAGCCATTCGGGATTTCCTTTTCTCGCTGATACCGTACCGGAAAACGCCTTTCCGGTTTTTACGGGTGATCCAACCGGCAAGTTCCAGTGAATCCAATGTTTGATCTACGATCAACTGGCTGACTTTGTAACGCCCCATCAACTTTCTCACAGAAGGTAATTTTTCGCCCGGAGTCATCGTTTGCAGAAGTTCCTTCAACTCCTGTTCAAGAAATTCAGATTTCTTTGTTTGTTTCATAGTCAAAACCCAGCCTTAATTTTACATTCTTTCTATACTATGCTGTACTAATACAAACTTTGTCAAGCGGCATTGAAAAAAAAAGTGAATTTTTTACAAAAAAATCACTGTTTCCATTTTTCGTCCCCAATACAACTTTTCTGCGAAAAATATTTTATTTTTTTCATTTTTCATTTGCATTTGAAATAAAACAACGATATAGTATATAGAAAACTATATATTTTAATATTTTTTCAGGAGTTTTTCATGGAAAGGTCCCAATCCAAACGACTTGAACTGCAGAAGATTTTATGCGCCCGGATAGAAAAAGGCTTCTATTACAGCCGTGAATTTCCGGGAGTGCCTTATCTCTCTGCTGAATTTGATTTAAATCACATTACGGTTCGACGCGCGTTGAATGAACTCGTTGAACAAGGCATCCTCTGCCGCAAAGAAAACGGCAGGATCGATCTGGTCGGCTCGAGCCGTCAGTTCCGGGTGGCACTGCTCACACACGGTTATATGAATCCGGCAGACAAATGGTTCCAGGCTCTTCAGGAGTGCGCCCGGAAATACAAATGCAGTTTCACCTACATTCCGTACAACATCCAAGATGATCCGATCATCTACGAAGCGTTGAATGGCGATTTTGATCTCTTCATCACCTCCATTTACGAGCCGGATAAACTGCTGCTGGAAAAGATGAATAAAAAACGGGATAAACTGGTCTGTCTCTACAACGATATCGTCGGTTGCGATTTTTATCGGCTGGATGGTCTGCAGCGTTCTGCATTTATGCGCCTATTCCGGAAATTTGCGGAAAATGGTTATAAAAAAATCGATTTTCTGAGCAGTACTCTGGAAAAACGCAACTGCAAAGAGAATGAAAAATACTATCGTCAGGCTTGCAAAGAATTCGGTTTCAAAGGGAATTTTTATTCCTTTCAGGAAAAGTTTGATATCCTGTGTTATTTTCAGGGACGCGAAGAAGCACAAAAACTGCTCGATGCCGGAAGTTTCGCAAAAACCGAGGTAATTTTCACTTCCAATGTGGAAATCGCCTGGGGGTTGATCCGTGCGCTGCACGACAACGGCATCCGCGTACCGGAAGATATCCAGGTCGTAAGTTTCGGCGGAGCAGAGTTCGCCCGTTTCATAGAGCCGGAAATCACAACGATCGGCACGCCGGACAGAACACTGCCGGTAAAGGAAATGTTTGAACACTTTATGGGCATCAATCCGCAGCCTGGTAAAAAAGTTTTCAACGCTGATCCCGGACAATATACCGATCAGGAACTTATTTTTCAAGGAAAAACCGTAAAAATATCACTCATCTAACCCCCAAAAAGGAGAACTGACAAATGAAACAGAAATCAACCTTACCCGTACTTCCTTTTCAGCAGACAAAGAAAGCAGGTAAAGAAACAAAAGCAATTACCCGGAAGTTTTTGGAAAGGATAGAGGGAAATCGTTTTCCCAAAAAGTTTTCCCTTTCCAGCCCGTCACCGTTTACCCTGATCGAACTCCTTGTGGTGATAGCTATCATAGCGATTCTTGCGGGGATGCTTCTGCCCGCTTTGAACGCGGCAAGAGAAAAAGCGAAAGCGATCAACTGCACGGGGAATATGAAGACTCTGATGCAGACCACAACTATGTATCTGCAGGATTATAATGATGTTTTGCTGGGAACACACCCCGCAGGTGGCTGGATGGATTGGTATTTGTCATATATGAAAGCGACAAGCAAACATGCTGTTAGATACTGGGGCTGTCCATCCATTGGACTTTATTATACAAATCCTGCCAAAGGAACATTTCGAGGGATTGACAACGTTTTCGGCATGAGGATGAGCGGGCAGGTCACCCCGAAAGAATGCTTTACCCATAAAGGTTCCGATGGCAAGACCGTAAAGTTGCTCTTTGCGCAGAAAATCAAAAATCCGAGCAGTTATATGCAGGCATTCGATACGTTCAAAAAGGATACGAACTCTCAATATTACAATCTCATGATATCCGATGCCGACAGCAGCGCTTTGGCGCATTTCCGGCACTCGAACTGTGCCACTACCGGTTATATGGATGGACATGCCGCACCTGTCACACCTGAGGCATTCCGGGAACACATGCTTTCTTTCAGCTATCCCGAGACAACATCTACACTCTGGATCTATAAGTCCACTGGATTGGTCCGGGTCAACATCCGCTGAGATAAGGAGGCGATCATGAAAGTCCATATCGATTTCAGCAGACGCACAGGAAAAACCATCCGTCCGCTGCACGGCGTCAACAACAGCCCGGTAAGGCTGGAAGGATCTCTTCCGGAATACAAGGATGCCGGAATTCCGTTTGTCCGTCTTCACGATACATTCGGACTGTACGGCGGTCATGTTTATGTGGATATCCCGAATCTTTTCCCGGATTTCGATGCCGATGAGAATGATCCGGCGTCGTACCGGTTCGAATTCACGGATGCATACTTCAAAACACTGGTTGCTTCCGGAACACAGATATTCTTCCGGCTTGGAGTCACGATTGAAAACGATTATAAGATCCGCGTGTACAATATAGCTCCGCCGCCCGATTTCAGCAAATGGGCAAGGATCTGCGAACATGTCATACGCCACTACAATGAAGGGTGGAACAAAGGTTTCCATTTCAATATCCAATACTGGGAGATATGGAACGAACCGGAGAATCCGCGCATGTGGAGCGGTACGCGGGAACAGTTTCTTGACCTTTACAGAATCACTTCTCTTCATCTGCGGAAATGTTTCCGGGATATCAAAATCGGCGGTTACGGCTGCTGCGGGTTCTACGAGATCTCTAAACCACCCTCCGAACTGATCCCATGGTTCAAAACACTGATCCCATGGTTCCATGCATTCCTGAAAATGGTCAAAAAGGAAAATCTGCCGTTCGATTTCTTTTCATGGCACCGCTATTTGAAAAACTCGAAAGTCATGATCGTCGAGGCCGAATATGTCCGTAAAGAACTTGATTCACACGGATTCCGGGAAACAGAAAGCATTTACGGCGAATGGAATTCCAGTGACGGCACACCGGATATGTGGGACCACATGAAAAGCAACATCGGAGCCTCCCGCATTGCGGAAATACTGATCGCCATGCAGAAGCAGACCTCGATCGACAAGGCAATGTATTACGATGCGACTCCGACGCGTTGTTACGGCGGATTGTATTTTTTCCCGAGTGAACGGGTGACTCCCACTTATTACTCGTTCAAAGCGTTCAATTCGCTTTATCAGAGAAAGAACGAAGTTCCAGTCAAAATCATCGGCAGGGCCGCAGCCGTTCTTGCTGCTGCCGATGAGAATTCCGCCGCAATGATGGCGGCGAATCCCGGAACAAGAGAGGTCCGACTCGATTGTTCGATCACGCATGCACCGGGAAGAGCCAGAGCGTGGATCACCGATGAAACACGGACCTTTGAAAAGATCCGATTCGAAAAAGACATGATTCTCCCACCTCATTCCGTTCTTCTCGTGGAATGGAACGGAAAAGTTCTGGGGAAATCGAATGTTTCCGGCGGAACCGGAAATTTCGGCGGTCTTGGATGAAAATATCCCGTCTGATTCTGATGATGCACGGGAAGGAAAAATTGAACAGAAATCTGAATGTTGAAACCAATTTTTTTTGAAAGGGAAAAAATGAAAAAAACTATCGCACTGCTCCTGATCGGACTGAGTCTTTTTCTGGGAGCGGCGGAGCCGACCGAACTTCAGCTTCGGGAATGGAGAATGACGACAAAAAATCTGAACGCGGAAATGCTTCCGGAATATGCCGGGAAAAAATTTCCAGTCAAGGTCAATTTTCCGGTGGTGCCGGGTGGTAAAATTCTTTTGCGAGATAAGGGACCATCGATACGGCTTGATGCGCCTCCGGCAAAAAGCGCAAAAAAGGGCGAACTGAATTTTGCAAATCAGACTCTTCATACTCCGCTTGATAACTGGATCCCGCCTTTTATCGGGATGTCGGCAAAAGAGATCCGTTTCTCCCTTCTTCCGAAAAAAATCGAGGGCAAAATCAATGTTTCTCTGAAATATTTCATGCAGGGGTTTTCAATTGAAAAGAAGATCCAGCTGGAGAAAAAAGACGGTGAGAAATGGCAGGAATTCGTGATTCCGTTCGAACCGCCAAAAGGGCATCCCCCGCGGCTCTCCAATGTTGTGCTTGTTCTGCAGCGTCCCGACGACAAGAGTTCCTGCGAACTGATGGTAACCTCTCCTGTGATCGTGACTCGTGACGGAGAGAAGTACGAAATGCTGAATACGGAAGTTCCGCGTTTTCTGAGAAATGCTTCCATTCCCAAAACGCCTGCCGTGAAAGGATTGCCGAAGCGGAGTACTCTCTCCATCGGGTTCGGCGGACCGTGGTGGAAAGCATGGGTGGATCTTCCGGAACTGAGCAGGATCATGAAAGAGACTCTGCCGGATCTTGATATCGTTCTTTCTCCGTCACGGACTCCGGAACCGGATTCTTTTGCCGCATTGAAGGAGCTGCCGGAAAATATTTTTTATCAGTTCCAGACTTCGCAGCACGGACTCAAATATCCGTCACTTTTCGGAGCGCTTCCCGTAAACGAACACGGTAAAATGCAGGGGTTCCGGTTCAATTCCATTTTGGCGACCCATCCGATGATCATAGAGAGTCTGAAAGATCAGCTTGATTATGTCGGAAAACATGGAGTCAACAGCTTCAAGGTCTATGACTATGTCTGGCCGTATGTCGGCGGCCGCTGGGGATATGATCCGGCGACGATCGCGGCATTCCGCGAAGATCTTGCGGAAAAGGATGAAGGACTGAAGATTCTGCGAGACAAAAACAAAACGCAAACGATCCATTTTCCCGAATATTTCCGTTCCATTCACGGCATGATGCCCGGTCCACAGGATTTGGGCTTGAAGAGATGGAACGAATATGTTCCAGTGAAGTCGAAAGATCTGGAAAAGGGAACTCACGCGATCCGTCTGAACTATTCCGTTTTTCTTGCACTGTGCAGTTATGAATGGCTGCGGCAGGCGCAGAGATGGAACACATGGGCAAAAAACTATGGCGGAACGTATGAATATCTGCTGAATGATGAAGGATGGAACACCGCTGTGGATTATATCAACCTGATCCGCCTTGCCGGCAGCGGTGTCGTCTCCAAAGAATTTTTCGATCACACCGTGAATTCCTTCGGGCTGGGATCCATCTACAGCGGAAACGGTATCTATCTGCGCCAGGCAAAACGGGTCGGTCATGAGATGGGATATTGCTGCGAAGTCTCCAACGGAGGAGGAGGATCCCAGCCGTACTGGGATGCAAAGGTTGCGTATTCCGTCAGCTATATGCTGGCCGCGCTGGGTTATCGGCATCTGCACCACGACCATCATAATAAGAAATTCCAAAAATGGTTCGATCCGGAAAGCGGACATGCGTTTGCAGGCACCGCGCTGATGATGTCGCAGGGACGCGCCCTCCAGCAAGCTCTCCGGGACCGGGTCGGAAAACCTGTCCGGAAATCGACCATACTGAATGTCCGGAGTCGTTCGGTCGGGATCAGGCTGCCCTCATTCTCGGCACGCTGGATTCTGTATGGTGAATGGAGACCGGTTCTGATAAAATCTGCCGTTGACTACGAAGAGACGGATCCGGAAGAACTGCCGCTGATGCTTCCGAAAGCCGGAGTTGTCTTTTACGCACCTCATGCGACACGGAAAGATTCCGCCGATCAGCTGACCCAATGGCTGAAACAAGGGAAAAACCGTACTCTCGTTCTCCATTCCGTTGTACCGTTCCGTCGGGAAAAGGGATATGCGGATGCCGAACACATTGTGAAGGAAGAAATTCCTGCCGATACCCCGTCACTCTTCCCCGGTTTTGCGAACGGAACGATCCAAAACGGAACAGTTCTGCTGAAAAAAACGGATGGTTCGCCGCTTCTTTCGGAATATAAAGTTTCAAAAGGCGGGAAGATTCTGTATCTGCATTCCGCTCCCGAAAAATGCGGGAAAGCCGATTTGAAGAAAGTAATGGCGTATCTGACGGAGAAACTTGAGCTTCCGCTGCGTCAGATGCCGGAAGGAGATGCCTTGGTACTTCCGTTCGAGGAGAAAGAAAATTCCGTTTATGTCCTCTGGAATCGTCCGCTTGTGAAAAAAGCCTATTCGAAGAATCCTGAATGGTACAAGAAGTGCTGGCGGCCGACCCATCATCAGGCAAAATTCAAATACGGCAATCTTCTCTATTACTGGTATCAGCCCGGAACGGAATGTTCCGCGAAGGTTCGCGTGAAAAAGCCCGGAACATATCGTCTTTACAGTTTTCTTGCTGATCGGGAAAACGCAGTCGAAGTTGGATCGGATCATCTGCTTCCGCTTACGCTGAGCGAGGCGTTGACGGAAGTCGTCTATGCGGCTCCCGATACTCCGGAATTCCGGAAAAAGGTTGCGGAACTTCGCAGGGAAAGAGCGAAAACGAGTCCTTATTTCAGGATCGCGGCGGATAAATAAAAGGAGAAACTGTTATGGTCTGGTACAACTGGCTGATCGTTATTATTCCGCTGATTTTTGTAATGGGAATGGGAATTTATTCCAGACGGTATATCAAGGACGTGACCGTCTTTCTTTCTGCGGGGCGAGTCTGCGGACGTTATGTGATCGCGGTGGGAGATATCGCCAACGGACTTTCCATCATTGGAGTTCTGGCTTATGTGGAAGTACATTACAAGACCGGATTCGCACTTGGATTCTGGAGTCGGATCACTGTTCCGGTTGCCATGGTTCTCAGTCTGTACGGCTACTGTTATTACAGGTTCCGGGAGACGAAAGCCCAGAGCATCGGCCAGTTTCTGGAAATGCGTTACAGCCGCCCGTTCCGAATTTTTGCCGCCACACTGCGCAGTCTCACGGAGATGCTCGCCAATATGATCATGCCGGCTCTGGCGGCAAGATTTTTCATCTATCTGCTGGATCTTCCGGAAAATCTGGATCTGTTCGGATTCACCATCCCGACCTTCAATCTGCTCATGATCGTGATCTTGACTCTGGCGATTTCCATTATATATCTGGGCGGTGCGGTGTCGATCATTGTCACGGATACCATTCAGGGATTTATCTGCTATCCGCTGATGGCCGCGCTGGTGGTCTTCATCCTCTGGAAATTCTCCTGGTCAAACGAGATCCTTCCGGTCCTCACCGACCGGGTCGCGGGAGAGAATTTTCTGAATCCGTATGACACTTACAATCTGCGTGATTTCAACATATTCAGCATGATCGTCACGTTTACCGCGCTGCTTCTTCACCGCGCCAGCTGGATCGGCTGCGGAGGATCTTCCACCGCGGCAAAATCGCCGCATGAACAGAAAATGGCGACTCTTCTCGGAACGTGGCGCAATGCCATCGGAGGTATTTTCTTCATTCTGATTGCAATCGCCGCGCTGGTGTTCCTGAATCATCAGGATTTCGCGCCGCAGGCACACCGTGTGCGCGTGGAGCTTTCCGACCGGGTTGCAAGAGACGTTGTCAAGGATGACCGTTTCCGTCAGCAGGTGAATACGAATCTTCGGCAGCTTCCGGTACAGGTGCACCGGGTCGGAACCGATAAGCCGTTTTCGGAGAAAAACAATCTGGACACCCCTTATCTCAATAATGTCCACAAATCTCTGCAAGCGCAGGGCGAAACGGAGGGAAATTCACTTTTTCAGCAGTTCCGGACCCTGTATTATCAGCAGATGCTCCCGATCACGCTCCGGAATCTTCTGCCCGGCGGATTGCTGGGATTGTTCTGTCTGCTGATGGTTCTGGCGATGCTTTCCACGGACGACAGCCGCATTTTCAGCGCCACAGTCACCATCGGTCAGGATATCATTCTGCCCTTGAAAAAGAAGCCGATGACACCGGAAGAGCATTTGCGGATGATCCGTCTGGTCGCCATCGGGATCGGCGTATTCTTCTATTTCGGTTCCAGTTACATGGCGCAGTTGGATTATATCAACATGTACACGACTCTGGTCTGCACGATGTGGCTTGGCGGATGCGGTCCAGTCATGGTTTTCGGATTGTACAGCCGGTTCGGAACAACGCTGGGCGCATGGGTCAGCATCCTTTCCGGCATGTTCATGGCAGTGGCGGGACTGGTCGTTCAGCGCAACTGGGCTGATTTTGTCTATCCGTGGCTTCAGCGGAACGATCTGGTCGAAACCGTCGGACGCATCCTTGCTGCACTCTCCGGTCCGTTCGAGCCGATCATTCACTGGCGGATGGATGCGGTCAAATGTCCGATCAACAGTTTCGAGTGGTATTTCATCACGATGATGACAACACTGGTGCTCTACTGTGTCGTTTCCTGGCTGAGCTGCCGCAGACCGTTCAATCTGGACCGCATGCTGCACCGCGGAAAATATTCGCTGGGTGAAGAACGCGTCATCACCAGCGTCTGGACGTGGAAAAACCTTTACAACAAACTCGTCGGCATCACGCCGGAATATTCCACCGGGGACAAGGTGATTGCGTGGAGTTATCTGATTTATTCTCTTGGATACAGCTTCATTCTGAATTTCATTGTGGTGGTCATTTGGAATCTGTTTTCGCGATGGCCGATGTCATGGTGGGGATATTACAGCCTCATCACATTTGTGATTGTTCCGGCGATCATGGCTGCGGTTACCGCGGTGTGGTTCAGCATTGGCGGAGCGTTCGATCTGCGCAATCTGTTTCGTGATCTGAAAAACCGGGTAACCAATCCGCTGGATGACGGAAGAGTGGAAGGCAATATGTCCCTTGCCGATAAAGCCCAGCTGGAAGAGGTGGACAGGAAAACCTCGGAGGAAGGCTCCGGCAGGGAATGATCAAAGGTTCCTTTCCTTCCCGTGCGAAGCGATCAGTTTCAGGAACGGGGGAAGAACGGTCGTGACTTTTCCGAGTCCGATCCCTTTGATTTCGAGCGCCTCTTCCGGCGTTGCGGGACGTTTTTCCGCGAGTTCCCGCAGAGCGTTGTTGGAGAGGATGCAGTATCCTTTGAAAAACGGGAATGCACAAATCTGCCGTTATGAGGGAAAAGATTTCTCTGTCATTACCATGTGGAACAGACTTTCTGCTGAAAAAGGATTGAAACAATTACCCAACTGGCTAAAGAATAAATGGCGTTCAAAATTCCGTTTTTTTGATCCTGATGCTTATGTTTACCGCTACGGAAATTCTGCCGCTCAATGCAGTGCCGTAATTCCCGTGCCTAAAGCCGGAGTATACCGGATTTACCATTTCTTTGAACAAAAAGAAGAGACTGTAACAGTTGGCGAAGATTTACGTTTGACCTTGAATCTCAAAGGAGCCAATATCGGACTCTTCTATGTCGGCAACGACAGTGTTTCATTCCGCAATCATTTGAAAACAATTAAGACAGAACAGAAAAAAACAGAAGTGTTCTTTAAGGAACAAACTCAAAAATGGAATGTTCCCGGAGCTCCGGAGTATGCGCCGGAAGAGTGGACTATTGTAAAACAAGGGAAAGATCCCATCGTGAAAGATGGAGTTTTTTCCTGTGTGAGTACCGGTCCGGATGTTATTTTGCGTCCCCGGAGTCAACGTATATTCGCCGCAAAAGATTACCCGTTGCTGATCTTTGAGCTGCAGCACAATGCAAACAAAGAAACGCATTTTGAAATTTTCTGGGAACGTCGCGGCGGCAAGATGGGAGAAAACAGAAGCAGCCGATTGAAAGTGCTTCCGGACAAACAGAGAAAAATGTATCTTCTTGATCTCTCTCAACACCCCGGCTGGATCAATCAGATCACTCAAATCCGTTTGGACCCCGTGGCACGTCCCGCCCGTTTCTCTCTGGGAAATGTACGTTTCCTTGATCCCAAACGTGAAGTGCCGGTTCCGGCTCATGCCTGGCTCAAAGGCGGTAACTCCATTACGGACCGGAAAGCATCTGCCGGATTGTTGACCGGCAAACTTCCTGCCGGCAAAAAAGATCCCTTTATCAGTGCGGTTTTGCCGGTTGCATTTGAGGCGGATCATCTCAAAACGGTTGAGTTTGAAGTGAAACTCTCGCCCGGTTGTCTTCCGTATGGTCAGTTCTTTTTTATGGCAGCTGGCGAAGAAGGCTTTTTCAAGGAAAAATCAAGTGTCCGTTATAAGGTTCCAAGCGATGGTCAATTTCATAAAGTAGTCTTGAATTTGAAAAATCATGCAATGTGGAAGGGAAAAATCAGCAAAATCCGTTTGGATATGACCACCAACGCTCCCGAAGAAGGAGGCTGGTTTGAATTGAGAAATTTCTCGGCGCGGCGGTAATAACGATACAGCCCAAAGACAGCGGTACGTTCTGCAATGGATTTCCCGCTGTCTGATGGATTTTCTTTGGACGAATTAGTAAAAAAGTTGGCAGATGCCTTTGAAAACTGCGACAAAGATCGCAAGAATAATATTAGAACGGTTTACAAATGCCAAAGCGTGGGAGAACTATTGGCAAAACAAAATGAATTGTGTAGGCAATGTTGTCATCAACATTGGTAATTATAAATGTTTTTCACAAAATTCAGGACAATAACAACAAAAAAGAAGGGATTTTATTATGGTAAAAAAGTTTTTAAGCGCAGGCTTGTGCTGTGTACTTCTCGGCGGCTGTCTGACCTCCGACCCCGCGGCACCGGCAAAGAAAGATGAGAAAAAATGTCAGCAGAAATGCGACAAAAAAGCAAAAGAATGCCCCGAAAAGGCTGATAAAAAATGCGACAAAAAAGCAAAAGAATGCCCCAAAAAGGCTGACGAAAAGGCAGTAAAAACGGCTCCTGCAAAGAAAGCTGAAAAAACAGCTCCCGCAAAGAAAACTGCGAAAGCCGCTCCCGCAAAAGACAGCTTCAAAATTGAAAAATGCACCATTACCGGCAAAACTGAAGCCGATAAATTCGTCTACGCTCCCGGCGAAAAAATGGTTTTCATCATCAACTTCAACGCCGGAAAACAGGAAATCCCCGCCGGAAAATACAATCTGGCGATTCTCCGTGACGGCGATGACGGCATCAACAAAACAGAAAAATATGATCTTGCCAAAGTCAAAGAACCGATCCGTTTCACCACTTCCACCGATAAACCCGGTTTTGTCCGTGTCCGTGCGGTCATCCGTAATGAAAAAAACAGATGGATTGGCAAAGCAGAACAGAGATTTGAAGGCGGTGCCGGTGTCGGTATTGACCAGCTCAAACCTGCCGCCCAGGAACCCGCTGATTTCGATGCTTTCTGGGACAAACAGAAAAAACGTCTGGATGCCGTTCCGGTCAAAGCCGAACGCACCCTGATTTCCAAAGCAGATGCCCCTGTATTGGTTTATGCGGTCAAAATCGACTGCGCCGGTCCCCGTCCTGTGACCGGATATCTCACTATCCCCGCCAACGCAAAAGCCAAATCTATTGCCGCACGGGTCAGTTATCAGGGATACCACACCAACGTGCAGACAGTCCCCAAGACTGGTCCCAAAAACAAAATCAACCTCACCATCAATGCCCATGGTTATGATTTGGGAAAAGATAAAGCCTATTACAAAGATTTCTTTGAAAAAATCAAATCCAACGGCGTGAAATATGCCTTTGATCCCAAGCAGAACAGTGACCGTGAAGCGGCTTACTTCAACGGAATGACTCTCCGTGTCATGCGTTCTTTGCAGTACGTCAAATCCCTCCCCGAATGGAACGGCAAAACGTTGATCGTCGCCGGAGGCAGTCAGGGCGGCTTGCAGACCATGTGGGCGGCGGCTCTCGATAAAGATGTGACCGAGGCTCACCCCAGCATCACCTGGTGCTGCGACCTTGCCGGAAATACCAAACTCAAACGTCTCAACGGCTGGCGTCCCCGTTACGTTGCGGCTCTGGACTACTACGACCCGGTCTTCCACGCCCGCCGCATCAAATGCCGCGTCAATATCACCCGTGCCGGTCTCGGTGACTACGTCTGCCCGCCCTCCGGCTTGGCGATCAGTTACAATGAGTTGAAATGCCCGAAGAACATCGAGTGGGTGCAGGGGTCCACGCACGGTTATGTGCAGAAGGGGGCTCAGCGGTTCAAGATGAGTTCCGGAGCCGGGAAGTGATGTTTTCAAACAAACGGGGCTGTTGCGTTTGCTCAAAAAACGCAACAGTTTTTTTGACTTTCCGTAAAATCGTAAAAAATTTCGGCAAAATTTGTTTGCGGATTTGTAAAAAATAAAAATTCTGCTACTTTTATTCAGTACCTATTGAACAATAATTGCAGGAAATTAAAAATGAGTTACGATTTTTCAAACGATTATCAGCGGTATTACAGCGAACTGGTGGATAAAGTGATCCCTTTCTGGGAGAAAAACGCCATCGATAAAGAGTACGGAGCCTATTTCACATGTCTCGACCGGGATGGTTCTGTGTACGACACCGAAAAGTATATGTGGATGCAATGGCGCATCGTCTATATGTTCGCATGGTTCTCCATGACCGATTTCGGCCGCCCCGAATTTGTGGATTACGCACGGCAGGGATTTGATTTTCTGGTCAAAAACGGCAAATCCGCCGACGGCAGTTACTACTTCGCACTGAACCGTCAGGGCGTTCCCTCCGTTGCCCCCTACAACATCTATTCCGACTGTTTTGCCGCCATGGGCGCGGCGGCTCTCTTCAAAGCGACCGGCGAAGAACGCTACAAAGACGAAGCCAATTCCGCCATGCAAAGTTACATCCGCCGCATGGATGACCCCAAAGGCAAATGGGAAAAAACCATGTCCGGCCGCCCTGCCCGCCTCTCTCACGGTCACTTCATGATGCTCGCCAACCTCGCCGCCGTGATGAAAGAGTTTCTGGATTCCGACGAATACGAAGAACAGGCGGACAGAGCCGTGGAAACTGTTCTGGAAAAATTCTACAACCGTGAAATGGGTATCCTGTTTGAAAATGTCAACCCTGACGGCAGTTTCGATCTGGATTCCTGCGAAGGACGTTTCGTCAACCCCGGCCACGCTCTGGAATCCATGTGGTTCGTTTTGCGCTACGCCGAACGCAAAAACCGCCCCGACCTCATCGCCAAAGCCTGTGAAATCATCAAAGCGGTTTTCTCCTACGGAACCGACCGGGAGTTCGGCGGTCTCTTCTACTTTATGGATGCCCTCAACAAACCCCATCTGGAACTGCAGTGGGATATGAAACTCTGGTGGCCGCACTGCGAAGCCCTTATCGCAACCCTGATGGCTTACCGTCTGACCGGAGATGAATACTTCCTCGACCGCTACAAAGAGATCGACAAGTGGACGTGGGAACACTTCACCGATGACGAATATCCGGAATGGTACGCCTACCTCAACCGCCGCGGAGAAGTCACCCACACCCTCAAGGGCGGCAAATGGAAAACCTTCTTCCACCTGCCCCGCGCCCTCTATCTCTGCGCAGAAGAAATGAAAGGCTGTATACAAAATATAAACTGATAAAAAAATCCGCGCGTAGCGCGTACCCCGCCCCGGGTCGTACCCGGACGTGATCCAGCGGCGGAACGCTGGTCGCCGCCTTAAAATGGCGGCGAAAGTACAAGCGCAGCGTCAAAATTGCCTCACAGAGGCAATACCTCTCGCCGGGAGCGATGCCCCGATAAAAGAGCGCAGCGTATTTATCGGGGCGTTGAGCGGACGGAGCATCCCGAAGCCTCTCTAAAAATCAGTCAACGCTCAATACAGCAAAATGAAGAAAATGTCAGCAAAATAATGCCGCTACTTCCGGGCGTATATTCTGACTGCCCCCAAATCGGCGATCGGCGTGATGTTCCCGCTTTTTGAATACAGATAAGTCAAAGCGTAACAGCAGGAAAGCGGGTCATCCGGATCGCCGGAAACGATTTTCAGTTCATATTTCGGGAAATTCCGGAAATGGTACTCCATATACCGGTCAAGTCTGAACGTACCGCAAACAGTATGGATGATAACGTGGTCATAAAAACAGTCGATTTTGCAAATCGAATCCCACAATAATTTCCGGTAAAGCGTATCGGAAACGGCTCCGGAACGGACCATTCCAGCGGTCAGTCGGTATCCGGAAACGGCAGAACTCCGGCCAAGGCGGTCGTCCTGCAGAATTTCCAGTTCGCGGATCTCCGCTTGCAGAGCATCGATCGGCTTGCTCAGGCGTTTGAGTTGAAAGACAAACTCTTTCCGGCTCATTCCGGACTCCATAAACGCATCACAGCACTCATTGAGCCGTTCCCGGGAACGGCTCAATTCCGCACGCAGAGAAGCGATCGTCCGATATTTATTTTGCAAATTCAACTCTTCTTCCTGCATTTTAAACTGTGCCAGCAGCAACAGCGGCGTCACCGCCTGTCGCAGCCCGGTATAATCGGGAGCATTCCGTACCATCGTCACATTCAGCCGGGCATGACGGCACCCCTGCTGCCGCAAAGCATTCGCCCCCGCATCGCAATAATAAAAAGACTTGCCGTATTCAAAACCGGAAACCAGTTTTGCGCCGCAGCAGCCGCAGCGGAGCAGGCCGGAAAAGGGCAGATCCCGGAATTTTTCTCTTTTGTTCAGAGTCCGTTTCGCAGCGAGGATCTCCTGAACCTTCTTCCATTGGGAATAAGAGATGATCTCCTTGCCCTGCATCTGTTTGGCGGCAATAAGTTCCCCTTTGGAATTATACATATAACCGGCGTAGAAGGGTTGTTCTGCAATATGGCGGAACGAACTGTCGTAACACATTTTCCGGAACAGATGCCGCCATTTTCCGTTGATTTCCTGAATAACGGCATTGTAAGGTCTCAGATTGGTGATCTCATCGAAAATGAACCGGATCACTTCGGCACACTCCGGAATAACTCTGATTTCCCGTTCTTTCCCTCCGACATATTCGATCCCGAACATCTGGGGACGGGTCGGATAATATCCGTTGTCTTTGATTTCCTTGAGTGCATCGATCGTTTTTTGCGTCTGGATGCGCAACTGATTATCCACTACGTGTGTCTGAACGTCGGAGACCAGACAATCCATATAATTACCGTAATCGACCGGACCGTTTTTGACGGTTACGATAATAACATTGGAATTCTGAAAATTCTGTTTTATATAATCGTTGAGAAAACTTCCGCTCAATGGGCGTGCGATACGGGTAAGATCATCCACGATAATATACTTCACCTTGTGCAGAGAGGAAATGACTTTGCCCAGACCGGGGCGGAACCTTTTCTCGGAGCTCTGCTGTGCGATCCATTTCTTAAAGACGATATCCTGTCTGGCGATATTCTCGGCTCCGACCGGATACAATCTGCCGGAGGAATTGGCATCAAAATATTCCCCGACGACCTCAAGCCCCATTTTCTGTGCCAATTCGCCGCATTTGCGCAACTGCATTTCGATCGACTCGCTATCCTCTTCTTTTCCACTTGACTGCCGAGCGTAGATGATACAACTTTCGGCTCTGCTGAATCCTTTTTTACTCATGTTTCAAACCCAAGTTTTTTTGAAATAATATAACAGAAACAGAAAAAAATTGCAAATTATTCACTTTTTTTGGTATTTTTTACTGTCAAGGTATTGACAAACGGCATTTTTTGTGGTATAATATCCGTGAACTGAAGGAAACAAGCGAAAGTTTCGTTTACTTTTAGTTAAAGCTAACCGGGATTCGTGTGTTGCCCGGCAGGCTCAAAAAAGAAAAAATCAAAAGGAGAAAAAAATGAAAAAACACGAATTTACTCTGATCGAACTGTTGGTCGACAGTGCTAAGTAAACCACCCGTGTTTGAAACATTTTTTTCGATTAAAAATCCCCGCGCAATGCCGTGATTGAGGCGAAACGCGGGGATTGTTGTTTACGGACGGGAACAGACCACCACGGACACTTACAG
>JAFTUS010000146.1 GCA_017466125.1 Lentisphaeria bacterium
AAGAAGTACGCTAAAGATACGGGATTATAAACCGTTTTTGCCTTTTCCTCAAAGCGATACCCGTTGTACCACTCTTTTATTTTGGCTTTATAAGCGGCAGCATCCGTATCAACGGTAAGAGCCGCGATGCGGTCACTGAAATTCGCCTCCAACTCTTCCTGGGTGTAGCCGAACATCGTTGCATAGCGGGCATCCATCGTAATATCAGTCAGATTATTCAAATCGGAGAACAATGAAACATGACAGAACTTGCTGACACCGGTCACAAAAACAAAACGGAGTTTGCTTTCTGTCTTTTTTATGTTGCTGTAAAAACCTTTAAGCACAGTGAGAATTTTATTCACATTCTGATTGGCAATGTTATTTAAGATAGGCTTGTCGTATTCATCAACAAAAATGACAACATTGCCATTTACTGCAATATCGTTGATCAAATTTTCAAAGCAAACAGAAAGTTGTTCTCCGCGCAACTGCAAATGGAACGAGTCTGCAATATTCGTCAGCTGATCGATTAAATATTCAACAAGTTCATCTGCTGTTTTTATATCGCAGTTTGCAAGATCCAAATGGATCACCGGATACGGTTTCCAATCATACGGTTTGTCGTAGATGGCAAGGTCTTTGAAGAGTTCTTTTTTACCCTCAAAGATCGCTTTCAGTGTAGAGACAGTAAGAGATTTACCAAAGCGGCGGGGGCGTGAGAGAAAATACATTCCTCTGGCCGGTCTTATCAACTGCCAGATGTATTCTGTTTTGTCAACATACAGGAAATTCCCCTGTATCAAATTTTCAAAACTGTAAACGCTGCTGGTAATATCTTTCATTTAGTATCCGCTCCTGTTTGATGCAACTGTCCAAAGTCCAGACTTGTCTTTGTGGTGCTTGCAAAAATCCAGCGTCATACTTTTGTCAGTCGCATCCTGTTCTAATATACACTGTGCAAGGCAATTTTTCAATTCATAATTCAAGAAAACTCCGAAATCTCTAACCGGAAAGGCGTAACGGGTATTCGGTGAAGAGCGGCTGTCGCCGCGTGAAGATGTGAAGTTGTGCCTGCGGCACAGAAAAGGCGTAACGGGTATTCGGTGAAGAGCGGCTGTCGCCGCGTGAAGATGTGAAGTTGTGCCTGCAGCACAGAGAAGGCGTAACGGGGTTTCTGTGAAGAGCGGCTGTCGCCGCGTGAAGATGTGAAGTTGTGCCTGCGGCACAGTGAAGTGAAGCTTTGCAGCTTCGTTATTTTTTTGCCTTTTTCAAGGCAAAAAAATGGTACCGGAGGTGGGACTTGAACCCACACACTCAGAGAGTACCAGATTTTGAGTCTAGCGCGTCTGCCATTCCGCCACTCCGGCTTGTTTATGTATATAAATTAACGCATAAATGCGAAAAAAGCAAGCGAGTTTTCAAAAAAAAATTGAAAAACCCTTACTTTGTGCTATTTTACATACAGAAATACATTGAGAGGAATATAACGTATGCGCAAAGAATTTTTACCTTTTACAAAACCCTCCATCAGTGAAGATGATATTCAGGCTGTCAATAATGTACTGCGTTCCGGCTGGCTTACCAATGGTCCGCAAAATCAGGAGTTGGAAAAAGCCCTCTGCGAACTCTCCGGCAACAAGTACGCCGTTGCACTCTCTTCCGCCACTGCCGCAATGCACCTGTTGACCAAAGCAATGGAACTCGGCCCCGGCGATGAAGTGATACTGCCCTCCATGACCTGGGTCTCCATGGCGAACATGGTCGTGCAGTCCGGCGCGACTCCCGTTTTCTGCGACGTTGACCGGGAAACACTCCTTGCCACTCCGGAAACGATCGCTGAAAAAATCACTCCGAAAACAAAAATGATCCTGCCCGTCCACTTTGCCGGTGCGCCTTTCGATCTGGATGGTGTCCGCAAGGTCGCCGGAGATATCCCCGTTGTGGAAGATGCCGCTCACGCCGCCGGAACTTATTACAAGGGAAAACATATCGGCTCGACCGGAACGGCGATCTTTTCGTTCCACGCCATCAAGAATATCACCACCGGCGAAGGCGGTCTTTTCCTTTCGGACAATGAAAAACTCGCCTCCGATATCCGGGCATGGAAATTTCACGGCATCGGCGTCGATGCTTTCGACCGGCAGAACAAAGGCCGCTCCCCGCAGGCCGAAGTGATGTTCCCCGGCTTCAAGTACAATCTGACCGATATTTGCGCCGCGATCGGCGTCAGCCAACTCAAACGCCTGGAGCAGATCAATGCCAAACGGCGGGAACTTGCCATGCTCTATCGGGAACTGCTTGCAAATATCCCCGAAATCCGTCCGCTGGCGGACCCCGAAGGGTACGACTTCACTCACGCATGGCATCTCTTTATCGTGCGGGTGGACTCCCCGAAACTGGACCGCAATGCGTTCATGAACGAACTCAAAGCGGAAAATATCGGTACCGGTCTTCATTTCCGCTGCTGTCACTTGCAGAAGTTTTACCGTGAAACGTACGGTTTCACTCCCGGAGTTCTTCCGGCGACAGAGTACAACAGCGACCATATCTGTTCTCTGCCGCTCTTTCCGGATATGACCGCAGATGATGTGCAGGATGTTGTGGATGCAATCAAAAAGGTTCTTGCATAAGAGTTTGTTATGAGTAATCTTATCGACAGCAATGAACATATCCCGTCGCGGCGTTCAGAGATTTTTTTCTGGATCATTGCCGCCGCAGCAATGCTGCTGTTCCCCGGACGCAACGCCCTGAACGTGACAGAAGCGGCGTGGGCGGAAACCATGCGGGAAATGCTCATCGGGAAAATCTGGTGGGGGGAGCCTTTCAACTGGCAGCTCACCCCTGCCGGTCCTTCCCCTGTCTGCTGGGTCGTTCTGCCGCTGACAAAACTTTTCGGGTTCGGAGAAGCGGCTCTGCGCCTCCCCAATGCGGCAGCGGCACTTTTGATGCTTTTCGCCACAAAGGCTCTCGGAAAAAAACTTTTCAATAAAACCGTTTCCCGTCTGGCGGGCTGGATGATGCTGAGCAGTTACGGATTTCTTTTCTGGGGTCGCTGTGCGGCTCCGGATATGTTCTGCGCCGCCTGTGCGACGTTGGCGGTCGCCCTTTTTGCCCAACAGGAGGAAGAGAGCGGATTTTTCCATTTTCTGCTCTTTTTCCTGCTCTGTTTTGCCGCCGGGATGAGCGGCGGGGCTGCCGGTTTTTTCATCCCGCTGATGCTCGTGCTGCCCTATTTGTTTTTCTCCGGAAAGTGGCGGAAATTCCGTGTTTTTCATCTGTTGTCAGCATTTCTTCCGGCCTTGCTTGCTGCGGCCGTGCCGTTTTATCTGATGCGGCAAGCGGCTGTTCCCGCCCCATTCGTTCCGCCGGATGCACAGTTCCGGGAAATTTTCGGGCAGAACATCCGGCACTCGCTTTCCTGCTTTTACGTTATGGAAACGTTGTGGGAGTTTCTGCTGACACTGCCCCGCCTCATGCTGCCGTGGACGCCGTTCTTTCTGCTGGGGATATACGGAATGTTCCGCTGTTGGAAAACCCTCTCCGAAAAACAGAAAGGCATGTTTGCCGGTTTACTGCTGGCATTCTGTTTTTCGGCATTGACCGGCAGACACAACTGGGGAGACGTCCTGCCGCTGCTTCCCTTTGCCGTACTTATCACCGCCGGAGGAATGTTGCATAACTGGACACCTTTCATCTGGGAAAAAGGCGTTTTGAAAGCGTGCAGTTACATCGTGATCGTTTTTGCCTCGCTCTGCGTTGCCGCGATCGTTGCTCTGCCGGTGTGGGGACGGCTGTTTTATACACGGGTCCCGCTGCTCTTCCTGCTGATTCTTCCTCTCTGCGGACTGACGGTGCTGGCAGTTATGCTGCTGGACGAACTGACCAAACCGGTGCTTGGAACTTTCACCGGATTGCCGCGCAAATTTGCGGCCCCCGTGCTGGGGGCGACCCTGTTGATGATCTTCGCCTGGAGTGTCCTGCTGCCGTCGCTGGCGGGTTTCCGCTCCACCAAACCATTCTGCCTTGAACTGAAACAGAAACTCATCGGTATTCCTGCCGGAACGATGTTCTTCTGGCTGGATCGTGTCCCGGCGGATCTGCTCTTTTACCTCGACCGCCACGAACCCATGCTCAATGACCCGTCCGAAAGTCTGGAGGAATCGCAGAAAATACTGCAAAAACTCATCGCTGAAAACCACGGCAGAAATATCGTGGTTTTCAGCAAGATCCGTCATGCGCGGGAGGATCGCTCCCAACAGCCGCAGCCGCTGTTGGAAAAGCATCTTGAAGAACTGGAGAAAACACTGCATACCGCAGGTTTTGCAGAGTTCCATGCTCTGAAACCCGATCATATCGAACCCCTGCCGCCTTTCGGGAAGGAGTCTTCCCCCCGGCTGGCAGCCTGGGTTTTGAATATCCCAGAAACAACAGAAGGTAAGACAAAATGAAAGATTACTCTGTCAACTTTATTTCCGTAGTCGTTCCTGTGTACAACGAAGAAGGCTGTCTTCAGGAACTGATCGACCGCACCCTTGCCGCACTGGACGGGATCGGAAAAAAATTTGAATTCATCCTCGTCGATGACGGCAGTCGCGACACCTCCCCCGACATCATGCGTTCGGCATCTGAAAAACGTCCGGGCGAAGTCATCAGCTGCATCCTCAACCGCAATTACGGTCAGCACTCCGCGATCATGGCGGGCTTCTCCCTCTGCCGCGGCGATCTGGTCATCACTCTGGATGCCGATTTGCAGAATCCGCCCGAAGAGATCCCCAATCTGGTCAAGGCCGCCGAACAGGGCAACGATGTCGTCGGCACATGCCGTCAGAACCGGCAGGATACCCTCTTCCGCCGCATGGCAAGCAAAGTGGTCAACAAGGTCGCCCAGAAAGCCACCGGCGTACAGATGCACGATTACGGCTGTATGCTCCGCGCTTACCGGCTCCACGTGGTCAAGGCGATGCTCCAGTGCAACGAACGCAGCACGTTCATCCCTGTTCTCGGCAACAGTTTCGCCCGCAACACCATAGAAATTCCGGTGAAACATGCGGAACGGGCGGTGGGTGACTCCAAGTATTCCCTCTGGAAACTGGTCAATCTGCAATTCAATCTGCTGACCTGCATGACGACTGCGCCGCTGCGCATCCTCACCTGGTTCGGTCTGCTCGCCTCCGGATGCGGATTTCTCCTGAGTTTGTATATCATCATCCGCCGTTTCTTCATTGAAGGCGGTGATAAATGGGCGGGCGAAGGCGTCTTTACTCTCTTTGCCGTGATGTTCGTATTCACCGGTATCCAGATGATCGGTATCGGCATGATCGGCGAATATGTCGGACGCATCTACACCGACGTGCGCAACCGCCCCCGTTACTTCATCGAAGAGATCGTCGGCAGGAAGGATGAAGAGTAATGGGCCGTTTCTGTGTCATATCCGGCGATGATGATTTCGCCGTCAAAGAGCGTGCCAGAGCCCTCGCCGCTGAACTGGCGGGCGGATCGCTCGAAGATAACGAAGCATTGGAGATCGTCGCAGGCGATAACGAAGCGTTGAAGGCAGAACAGATCCTCAGTCAGTTTCTCGATGCTCTGCGCACCCCCCCCTTTCTCTGTGAAAGCAAACTCATCTGGCTGCGCCACTTCGATATGACGCCCTTTTTCGGCAAAGAACCCGCCGGAACAGCACTGAACTGCGCCGAATATCTCTGCGAAACCCTGCCCCCCGAAATCGCCGTCCTCATCGACGGCCCGGGAGTCGATCAGCGTAAAACACTGGCGAAAAAATGGAAGGCCGCCGGATGCGAATTTGATATCTGCAACACCATTAAAACCAACGATAAAAAATTTGCCGACAACCGCAAACTCAATATCCGCGACATCTGCGCTCAATGGGGAAAATCCATCGAACCCGGCGCAGTACAGTACCTCTCTGAAACCATCGGCGGAGATTCCGGACTGCTTGCCAATGAACTGGAAAAACTCGCCCTCTATGTGGGCGATTCCCCCCGCATCACCCTCGAAGATTGTCAGGCAGTCTGCTGCCGCACCCCCGAAACAGTAAGTTGGGAGTTCACCGGAGCGATCACCGCCGGAAATACCGAACTCGCACTGAAACTGCTCGGACTTCTCCTGCAGGAAAAAGATTCCGAAATGCGGATGCTCGCAACCCTTTCAGGGGAATTTCAGAAACTCATACAAACCCGCCTCGCCATGAAAGAGTTGAAAATAACACGGGTCAATCCCCGCACTTTCGACTCTTTTTCCGATGAAGAAAAAAGCCGTTATCCCAATAACCCGTTGTTGAAACTTCACCCCTACCGGGCATTCAAGGTGTGCGAAAATGCCGCCGCTTTCTCCGATGAAGTGCTGGCAAAAGACCTTGAACTGGTACGCAACGCCGCAAGAGCCCTCGTCTCCGGCGGCGGCGACAGGCGCATGGTGTTGGAACAACTGGTACTCAAACTTTCCATGCGGGGGTGAATATGATCGAAATGCGTCTGAAAAAAGAACGGGAAAAATCCCTGCTCCGTAAACATCTCTGGATCTTTTCAGGGGCAGTGGAAGCATTTTCCGACTCTCCCGAATGCGGCGAAACGGTACGGGTCACAGACCACAGCGGAAAATTTCTCGCTTACGCCGCCTGCTCCCCGCAGTCTCAACTCATCGGCAGAGTGTGGAGTTTCAACGAAAATATGCCGCCGGGAAAAGAACTTTTCCAACAGCGCATCCGCGAAGCGGCGGAGTTCCGCAGATTTCTTGGACTGGATGACCCCGAGGGCGGATGCCGCCTCATCAACTCCGAGGCAGACGGACTGCCCGGACTGGTGGTTGACCGCTTCGGAGAATTTCTCGTTATGCAGATCTCTGCCGCAGGCGTGGAGCGTTTCAGAGAAGAGTTCGTGGAACTCCTGATGAAAGAATTGGGCGCAAAAGGCATCTATGAACGCTCCGATCTGCCCGTCCGTGCCAAAGAAGGACTTGCAGAACGTACCGGACTGGCCGCAGGAGAACAACCTCCCAATCCCATTATTATCAGAGAGAACGGTATGCGCTTCGCCGTCGATGTCCGCCACGGTCAGAAGAGCGGATTTTACTTCGACCAGAGAGAGTCGCGCCGGGCAGTGGCAAAATATGCCGACGGACGCACCGTACTCAACTGCTTCAGTTATACCGGGGGATTTGCCGTCGCCGCCCTCAAAGCCGGAGCAAAACACGTTATCAACGTGGACTCCTCCAGCCCCGCTCTGCGGCAGGCGGCTCATAACCTTGAAATGAATAAAATCAACAAAGAACAGTTTGAAAATGTCCCCGGCGATGTCTTTGAGATCCTGCGACAGTACGCCGCTGAAAAACGCAAATTCGATATGGTCATCCTCGACCCACCCAAATTTGTGGATTCACAACGGAATTTGACCAGAGGATGCAGAGCATACCAGGATATCGCACGACTCGGATTTCAACTGCTCAACCCCGGCGGATTGCTCTTCAACTTCTCATGCTCCGGCCTGATGACTCCCGAACTCTTCCAGAAAATCACAGCCGATGCCGCCCTCGCCGCAAACACCGACGGAACCATCGTGGAAAAACTCCACCAGAGCCCCGACCATAACATCCCCCTCTCCACCCCCGAAACCTTCTACCTCAAAGGCCTCATCACCCGCATAAAATGAAAGAAGAAAGAACAATGGAAAGAGAGCGGGGAGAGAGGAAAAAACATTTTTGTAAAATTGTTTTTTCCTCCCTCCCCGCACCCCTCCCTTCTTTTTCAAAAAACTTTTGGGTACGGTTTTCATTTTTGAGCGGATGCTCAAAAATAAAAACCGGGGGTAAGGAAATTAAAGCGGGGAATGTTGGAGGCTCGA
>JAFTUS010000147.1 GCA_017466125.1 Lentisphaeria bacterium
ATCAGCTGTTCACAATACCATTGCGGTATCAATCCACAGCGTAAAATCAATCAAAGACTACATTGTGTTTGCTGTTCACAATACCATTGCGGTATCAATCCACAGCGTAAAATCAATCAAAGACTACATTGTGTTTGCTGTTCACAATACCATTGCGGTATCAATCCACAGCTATCTACGTAAATTATAATTGGTACATTCAGCTGTTCACAATACCATTGCGGTATCAATCCACAGCCGCACAAGAAATTACCGCTATTATTTGTGTGCTGTTCACAATACCATTGCGGTATCAATCCACAGCTGCAAGGCAATGAAAAACACCTTCACATTAGCTGTTCACAATACCATTGCGGTATCAATCCACAGCATGTATGCAACCAGATTACAATTCGATGTAGCTGTTCACAATACCATTGCGGTATCAATCCACAGCTTCATAAAGCAGATGTCTTTCCGTGATAAAGCTGTTCACAATACCATTGCGGTATCAATCCACAGCTTGAAACGCCGCAAGGAGTGCAGCGAATGGCTGTTCACAATACCATTGCGGTATCAATCCACAGCATGAAAGTTGCAACACGAACAATGATAACGTGTTGCAACAATAAACTTGTCAAAAATGAGCAAGCTTTTCATATCCTTACTTTATAAATATAGCATATTTTTATGAAAAATCAAGTTTTTTTATATAATTTTCCAAGGCGTTGGTGGTTCCGGAGAAGCAATGTTTTTCTGATCAATAAAATATTCCGCATTCTTTTGTGTTACTTGCGGTATTTTCAAAATAAAAACTTTACCATGACACGGCAAATTATTCTTTATTCTGCGAACAATGATTGCGGCATGTGCTTTTTCGTCAACCCATCTCCGGTAAACAGAATGTTGTATTGCAGAAAATCCATAACTGTGCAAAAGCTTTCGGAATACACGGTAGGCTTTTTGTTCGGGTGGTGTCAGAACCGGCAAGTATAATTTCACGAGCAATTGCCGAATACAGTATAGAGTAGACATAGTTGAACAGTATATTTGCATCAGCGGCAAATGCTTCATTCCGAACCGACGCACACCAGTGTGGACTGCACCTTAAAATGATACTTAATATATCTATTTCAAGATGCAGCTTCACAATCACGAGCATTAAGTTGAACTTTTTCCATTACAGAAATTTTCTCAACAAAAAATAAGTACCCCGAAATAAAATCTTCAGAATTTCCCTCTTACCACTTTTTACGCTTCACATTATTATTGGGTTTATATCCAAAATGATTACCCGTTTTATGACCGCTGTTATTATTTGGTTTAAACATTTTTTTGACAGCAGGAGCCGGTAGTGTAACATATTTTCTCAAAATTTGGTCAACTTCATTCATCTGTAAATTTATTCCACAATGAAAAACAGCATTTCTCAAATTTACAATAGTATCAAATTCCGATCGGGATAGCCCCGGGTATTTTTTGACAAAAAATTCAAATGCCATGGAACGGTTATCGCCCCCTTTTTCATAATTTTCATCAGGAATGACAACGGCACTGTCAAAGGCAGCCATGAGAGGAATTACAGTTAAGCGGACAACACGGTCCTTTGCCTGAATAATGCGATACTGTTTCATCATCTCATAAAACTCAAATTCCTGTTGTTTCCCTTCGGGATCCATAACTTTGGCAATATCAGGAGCATACGCCTGAATTTGAGATAAAGTCGGACGGTTGACATCATTGGGCTGAAGCAAAATTTTCCGGTCATCATCCGGGAATTTTAACTGTACTTCCGTATTGAAATATTCGTATATTGAAGGTGTTTCTGCAAGTTCTGACTTGGGGGATTTTTTCCCGGAACAGATAAATGAACCGGCTGATTGAAATTTATTCCAATAAGCATAAGCTATTTTCAATAATATCTTATCCTGATTACGGCTTTCTTTGATACTGACAATAGCACTATTGATGGCATTTCTGGATAAGTCCGGTTCAAAGCCTTCGTCCCAACTGTTTCTCAAACCGGGGATCTCTGATAACTTCGTTCCCGATTTCAAGGCATAACTGGCTGTGACCAATGGAGCAGTGTCATAAAAGTCACGCAAGGCGATTTCCGGCTGCATTTGCAGAAATGCCGCATTGAAATCAAAATGCACCTTGCCATCTGCTTCACGGATAAAAGCACGTTCTTCCGGATTTTTACAGGCAACCATAACCCGTTGAGCAAAATCATTCGGGAAAGGTATTTGAGAAACAATATGCCCATTATCAGATAATGAACGGTTTTCAAAATTGGCTCTATTCTCATAGTCATAGGCGTGCATCCAATTCCCCAAATCAATACGCAAAATCGTTTTGATAAGAGAGTTACGATCCAGCGGCATCCCGGTGCGAACCTTAAAATCACGGCAAAGCTCCTTGAGCTTTTTCGAAGATACCCCTGTTTGCAATAAATTCAGCTTGTTGCTGAAAAAATTACCATAACATACTGCCGCCGCTTCTGCCAGCATGGAAAGGCTTGCTGACGGCAAAATCGGTTTACCAAATTTATTGAGCTTAGGAGGACGCTTTTTCGCCTCTTCTTTTTGAAGTTTTTTTACTGCCGCAATAAGTTGATCCCATGCCGGGCACAATTCTTTCTTTTTGGTTTCGATATAATATTTCAAACCTCGGGGATCAAGAGAATATTTACCAATCAACGCGTGAACCGTCTGATATTCAAAATCTATTGGACCCCGATGCTGTTCACCTTGCGGCAGTTGGCGGAATTTTTGCTCATTAGTAGTCAAAAAGAGATTAAAATAATTAAAAACCCAATGGATCAAAACGGCATCAGAAATATCACAGTTACGCGGCGGATTTTTTACTTCTTTGCTGTCGCATGTAGGTTTTGTCAGTTTTGCATCGGGATTTTTTTCCCGTAATTTGCCCAATTCTTCTTTCCACTGATTGAATTTGTGCAAACGCACCACAAAATCTTCCGCATGAGATAATTGATTTTGGAAACGTTTTTTCAGCCGTTTTTGGAGAATAGAGGCATCAGGTGTCGAGTCATCTCCAGTAAAGAAGCGCAACAGATTATCTGAAAAATAACGCTCTAATGGAGCAATATCTTCTTCCAATAATGCGGGATTTACATTGGCGACAGCGGCAAAATCCTCAAGCAATTTTCCTTCAAGATAAATATCATTCGGATCAGGGATATTCAAAATCGTTTCCAAGATACGATGATAAGCAGTAAAATAATCATCGACAACCCGATTTATATTTTCACCTTTGAAACTGGCATACAGCAGTTCTTTCAGTGTTGATGCACTGATAGAACTGCGCAAAGAATCAATATGAATATCGCCATAATGTTTCTTGGGGAACCAGGCAAAGCCGATGGCATTTTGTTTGATTTGATAGTGACGATCCATGTGTGCCCGATTGTCATGCTCTTTGCCAAAGAAATAGCGTTTACGACCTTCATGTTCACTGATATCCAAACGTTTGAACTTCAGAGCCGGCAATTTATCAAAATCTTCACAATAACCGACGGCAAAGGACAGAAATTTTTCCAGTGAACGTTTATGAAGAGAGTATTTGTATTTTTTGTTCTCCTCGCTCTCTGTTGATTTTTCGTATTTCCCTCGGAGCATAGAATTCTCTTTATCCAAGGTCAGGTAATCCATAGCAGCGGCAGGAACTTTATTCAAATAACCGGAAATATCTGCAAAAGACATATAGTTCAAATCATCTTCCAGCAAATTGACCGAACGTCCGCGGCGTGCGCTGAAATAAGTGAACATTTTTACGAATGCCTTGGCAACCCTGGGCTTACATGTTGCGATATCTTCGCAATCACAGGGGCAGGCATCCGCTGAATCCATTCCCCTTGGACACGCCGGTAATTTCATATCTTCAAGACATTGGGTAAACTCATGTGCCTCATCTTTATAGAGAGCCATACTGATAAGAAATACCAACCCGCGGCGGGTAAAATCGTAAATTTGTTTATCTTTATTTCTGACTGCAAAGAGTTTCATCTTAAAAAGTTTGGCGGTTCTCAAGCCGGTTAAAATAGAATTTTCCAAAGCCTGACTGTAAAGCACACCGCCGATAAAGCGGTACATTTCCACATCAACAGTAAGCGGCTTTACCCCAGACTGATTCAAATGGGCAAAATAATCCCGAAGTTCAAAAATTTTCTTTGCCAATTCTATTGTACGCTCTTTATAATCCGGGAAATTTTTTTGGGGTTCATCTGCAGTAAAAAGCCAAAAAAAGTTTGCTAATTTGTAAAATACTTGAGGATCTTGCTTTTGTTTTTCGAGAAGTGCATTTTTGACTCCATTAGATGAAGTTTTTTTGCTTATTTTGGTGATATCCAAAATATTATTCACTGCGTAATTCAGATAAAGCAAGAATATGGGTGATTCATCCCGGCCACGCTTATGCGTGGGATTTATATGCAAATCCCGCATGGCTTCCATTCTGTCTTCTGATAAGCATTTAGATACTTTGTGATAATTATTTCCTGCATTTTGCATAAGCATCTCTCCCATTTTGTTATTTTATCTGAAATTAAACGGCAACACCATCTTGGCAAACGTAAGCGGAGAATGTTTTTTATGGAGTTGTTCTTCCAATATTTCTCCTCGTTTACCAAGAGAGGGAAGTCTGTTCCGAATGTTTTTTATAAGTTTTTCATATTCATTTTTGACTGAACTGTCATACAAATAAATCGAACCAAGGATTACTGCGGCTATTACTTGCAACGTGATGCCGCCTTTTTGTGCCAATTCATAAGCCTTGTGTAAATGTAAAAGAATAAGTTTTTCATCTTCACAAAGTACAGCACGATAAAATTCTATGATTTCCCACGGGTGACCATCACTTGTCTGCCATCTGTCAGAGAATTCAAGATAAGCTTTTACAGCCGGATGAGCTTTATCAAGTTCAACCAAATAACGGAGTAAAATTGCATGGCTGTACTTTTCTGCAGGCAGATTGGAGATTGCAAGCCGGGGAATTGCATTTTCAAGATTTTCTTCCAGATACTCTTCCATAAGATAAGACATCTGTTTTATATCTGCTATACTGTCCATGCGATTTATTACAAGATAACTCATGGTTTGTTTTTTCTCGATAATGCCGCCATCACTGAGCAAATTGTAACATTTGATGGCTTTCTGAAAATGGTCTTCTGCCTTTTCGGCATTTCCGGAAAAAGCTTCATGCTGTCCCAGAGTTGAAAATACTTGCCCATAATATCGAAGCCCGAAAATAGCTGCTTGTGGGATCCATTCCGGAGCAAGAGCAGTACCATTTGGGAATAACTCCTGACAGGTCAAATCCTCTTTGAACAAGCCATATCGCTGCATAAAATCAATTACTGTTTTCTTGGCATTTTCAAAACAGAATGCGTTGGTTTCCTCTACTGCCATGTGAAGCGTACTCCAACAACAAAGCGGAGCATCTTCAATGTAAAGAGAATCTTTCAGTGTATTAAGTTCTGTTAAATCGCTTTTGGAGGTTTTCCCTAAATGATTTTTTTCAGCCAATTGGGTTGTTTTCCAAATCATTTTCAAGCGCGGCGGCAATGAGGCAGAAGCCGGAATATAGACTGACAAAAAATTGATTTGTTTAGAAAGCATTGGTAAATCAATTGCTTTGGAATCAAGATGAGCAAGTGTTTCATCGACAAAAACATTCCATAGCCGCAAATCATCACGGAGTAAAGTTCCAAATTTATCAAGCAATATTTTTACAGGAGAATCCATCGCCGCTGCATCAGGAGAAGAAAGCAAAGAAATCCATGTCTTTACAGGCAAACTTTTTCCTCTTTCAAGTTGATCCATCACAAGCGGTAATTCCTGCACATCACCTTCTAATAGACAACGATTGATAAAAGAACCTTTTTCCAACACATCATAAAGTTCTACTCTGCCATGGTTCCAGGCACAAGCGACTGTGTCAATATAACCATTGTGAGTAATGAATTTCTGATCTTTCGTTTTACCTTTGGCGATGCAATCTACTTTGATGGTGAACTTTTCCGCTTGGTCAGGGAAACACTTTGCATAATGATAAAGACTTGCTGCTGCCGTTTGTTGAAGCATTGCACGCATTTTTTCTATGCCTTTGTCCGTATCTTCGCCACGATTTTCCACAAAAAACTCCAAGCGCGTACCGTCTGTATTTGGCTTTAGTAAACGCAAAGTAATATCAATCAATCTTTCAAATAATGTAAAGTAATAGTTTTGATCAATTACAGCCATGTTATCAAGATTGACACCGAGCAAACCACATTTATTTTTACCAAATTGTATTAAATCTGCCAATACTTTTAAATTTTCAGTACTGCCCTTATTTGTTGCATGATGCTCCGGTAATTGCGGCAAGGGACTGTTGCTTGGAACAAATAATGCTGTTAATTTACCTTTTTTTCTCGAAGATACCGATGAATGAAAGGCAGTATTATCAAAAATCTCTCCCGTTTCATCAATATAAATAGCCCAATATTTTTCCGGTTTGAGATTGCCGATAAAAAAAGGATGTTGAGTATTTTTTCCATACGATGGAACTTTTTTTTCAATTTGTTCTTTTATTTGACTTAATGAAGATGAATCTTGCTCAAACATCTTCACCTTTCCCTGACCTGTTTGAAATTGCCTGTCTGCTTTTTCTATTTCAAATTCAGTAGCTCCAAGTTCTTTAAGTTCATCTTTTATTCGTGCCAATACACTATGATTATTTTTCTTTCCCGCATGAAAAGCATCATTATGCAGTCGAGCAATCTCTGCCCCTTGATCCAATATTGCCTTTGCTCTGTAACCTTCATCTTTATCCAATGAATATATGGTTTCTACAAGTTCTTCCAATTCTTGCATTTTCATCTTATCAGAACGCCAACATCTGTACCTGTAAATTTTTTTGATTTTTTCGGATATCTCTTGTTTTGTTGCTTGCATATTATCTCCTCCCATGCAACGAATATATATTTATTTTTTGTAAAATTCTATCGTCTCCCGTGCGGCGGTGCGCCAGTTGAAACGGTTCAGGTTTTGCTGTACTTCTGCAACGGGAGTGCCGTTGAGAACGCTTTTCAACTGCTCCGCACAGGCTCCGGCATCGTGCAGCGGAAAGTAAAGTGCCTTGTCCGAGCCGATCTCACGGAAACAGGGCGTGTCACTCAATACAGGTATACAACCCTGACTTTGCGCCTCGATAACAGGCAAGCCGAACCCCTCCGCCTCCGACGGAAAAATCAGCGCGGCGGCGTTACGGTACGCTGCAAAAAGTTCCGGTTCAGAAAGCTGCTTATGCAGTACCCGATCCGTCATGTCGAGACGGGCAAAAAGTTCCTTTTCCGCCGCTGTGAACGAACCGCCGCCCACGCAGAAAAGTCTGTATTCCGCAGGAAGCATGGCAACCGCCTGTACTGCCGTCGGGAAATCTTTGTAGAACATCCGGCTGCCCACATAGAGAAAATAGGGGCGGCTTTCCGCAAAACAACCCTCCGGAACATCCGGAATACGGACTCCATGGTAAATGACTGTCGTCTTTTCCGCCGCCTCCGGATAAAAGGTGAGCAAATCGTCACGGGTGGCAAAGGACGGACAGATAATTCCGTCAGCACGGGCAATGGACTCTTTTTCTTCCGCCGTTTCCCGCAAACCCGAAGGGAGTTTCGCCCCGTACTTCTCATGGGTCAGATCGTGGACCGTAATGATATAGGGCTTGCCTTTGAGCAATTTACGGTCGTATGGTTTGGAGTAAGTGCTGTGAAAAATGTCAAAATCCCCCTGCGCCAGCGCACAGCGGGTTTTGACAAGATTGATATTTTCCAAAATCCGGTTTTTGCCCCGGAAATTCTGCTCCGGCAGAAATCCGGGATAATGTTTCAGCGATTTCAGAAATTTGTTGTTGCTGAAAAAACAACTGACGTTCCACTGTACCCCCAGATCATTGAACTCCGTAAACAATTCGCAGAAATAACGGGAGATGCCGCTGTATGCGAATGACGAAAAAATCTGGTGGTCACAGAGAACTCTCATTTTTTCTGCTTTTTGACCTCATTTGCAGTAATAAGCAGAGTGGATTTCAGTTCGTTGACTTTGGCGGGGTCATACTTCCACTCAAGCGTGATGTAAGAGCCTTCGTTTTCGACCTTGGAACGCACCACATCTTTGACCAGCGGCTTCATGCCGTCAGTGAACTGAAGTTTCAGCACCACATCTTCCAGCGTAAGCGTGTCAGGAGCCTTGAAGTTGCTCTCCACAATAGGAGTCAGCCAGACGACAGAGATGCTCCGGGCTTTCTGATCGCCCTTGAGGAATTTGCCGAACCACTCCACCTTTACACTGCCGTCGGGCATCGTGGTAATGAGCCGCTGGAGTTCAAAGATGTCCGACGCCCAGATGTTGCGGATGCGGTTGCGGTTGCGGAACGTTTTCATCTGTGCTTTCGTCACATCGCTGACGACTTCACCGTTGGCATTGTTCATCACGATCCCGCTGGACTGGATGATCGTCCGTCCGCTGCAGGAGAGGGTCATAACGCCTTTGTCGCTCACCTGCGGAACGACTTCAACGGCTCCGAGAGTCACCGCCGCGATCGCTGCGGCAAAAAGAACTGCTTTTTTCATTTTTCTGCTCCTTGAAATTCTCAGTCTTCAAATTCAGTTTGTGCGTAACGGACCGCCTCTTTTTTGGTGCGGACACCAACTCCGGACGCCTGATAGATACGCTTGGATACAAAAGGCAGAAGTGTGGGAAAGTCGCAGTAATCCACCGTGACATTGCTGACACGGGCGGCACCGCGGGCTTTGGCCTCACGGGTCAGCAGGGCAACAGCGTGTTCTGCTTTGAGATTATCCATAAAAACGGCACTCTTGCCGTCTTCAGCGGCACTGCCGGTGATGAGGGGCAGTCCGAAGAGATAGTATCCGGTCATGGTCACATGGGTCAGGCAGACTGCTTTCTCCTCTTTTGAACCCAGTCCGAGACCGTTGAATTTCTGGGTGGACTCCACGGAAGTACAGCCGCTCAGAACAGCAAGGGCCGCCAGCGCAGCGCAAGCGATATTTTTTTTCATTTGGTTTACTCCTTTATTTTTGAAGATGTTTTTTTGCTTTTGCTCCGATATCACGGCGGCAGAAGCCGCCTTCAAAAGCGATCTTGTCAACCGCTTCATAAGCCTTTTGGATCGCCTCGTCAATGGTGACGCCCCGGGCGGAAACACCCAGCACGCGGCCGCCGGCATTGACGATGTTTCCCTCTTTGAGCGCAGTTCCGGCATGGAACACCACCGCCCCGGTGGCGGCGGCTTCATCCAAACCGGTAATGACGTGACCTTTGGTGTAACTTCCGGGGTATCCGCCGGAGGCAAGCACCACCGAAACGGCAGGATCATCCGACCAGACCAGATCCGCCTCCTCCAGTTTCCCGGCGGCGACTTTGGCGAGGACATCGTACCAGTCGCCATCGAAACGGCGCATGACCGGCTGGATCTCGGGGTCGCCGAAACGGACGTTGAATTCCAGCACTTTCGGTTTGCCGTCACAGACCATGATACCGACAAAGATAACGCCTTTGAAGTTCAGTTTTTCCTGCTGGACACCGTACAGGAAGGGGTTGAGGATCTCTTCGTTGATAAGGCTCCAGACCTCTTCTGTAACGACCGGTGCGGGGGAGTAGGCTCCCATCCCGCCGGTATTGGGGCCTTTGTCGTCGTCAAAGACCCGTTTGTGATCCTGCGAGGAGACCAGCGGCACAATGGTATTGCCGTCGCAAAGAGCGAGGATGGAGGCCTCTTCGCCGATCAGACACTCTTCGATCAGGACTTTTGCTCCGGCTTCGCCGAAAACGCCGTCAAAACAGCCGTGAAGAAATTCCAACGCCTGTTCTTCGCTTTCAGAGACCAGCACGCCTTTTCCGGCGGCGAGACCGTCGGCTTTGATCACGACGGAACTTTCACCGTTGGCGTACTCTTTGCGGATGTATTCAGCCGCAGAAGCCTCATCGGTAAACGTTGCGGCACGGGCGGTTGGAATGCCGTATTTCAACATGAAAGCCTTGGCAAAGTCCTTGCTGCCTTCCAGCTGGGCGGCGTATTTGTCAGGGCCGAAAACGGCAAGACCGCGGGCGTTGAAAACATCCACGATACCGTCGCACAGCGGGGCTTCGGGGCCGACCACCGTCAAGTCGATTTTATTTGCGGCGGCAAAATCCGCCAGTTTCTCCAATTCGCCGACAGAAATACCGACACATTCGGCATCGGCGGCGATACCGGCATTGCCGGGGGCGCAGTAAACTTTCGTTACAGACGGGCTTTTTTTCAACTGCCAGACGAGGGCGTGTTCGCGGCCGCCTGAACCAACAACAAGAACATTCATTATACTTTCTCCGGATTTGATTTGAATTTCTTAAAAATTGTACTATTATAAAAGATAGCGCAATTTCTCAAAAAAAAAAGTGAAAAAATGGAAAATCGTGACGGAATTTTGCAACTTGATGATTTTTTGCTGGTAAAACAGTGTGATTTGGAGTTTACCAAAGGTACCGGCAACGGCGGACAGAAGCGTAACAAGACCTCTTCGGCGGTGCGTTTGAGACATCGGGAAAGCGGTTTGACGGCGGAGGATTGTTCTGAACGCAGTCAGCACCGCAACCGTGCAAACGCTCTGCAGAAACTGCGTATGCTGATCGCGCTGAATGTGCGCAATTCGCCGCCGCAGCCTCTGCCCCGTTTGGAGTGCGCCCTTGACAGTCCGGATTATCCGCTGTGGGCGGCAAGACTGCTCGATCTGCTGGCAGAAAACGGCGGAGATCACAGGCCCTGTGCCGTTGTGCTGGCATGTTCTGCGACCTCTCTGGCAAAGAAGATCACCCGTGACCCCCGGCTTTTACAGGCGGTAAACCTTCTGCGTCAGCAGAACGGCATCCCGCCGCTCCGTTGAATTTCACGGAGTGCAGAAAATATCCCGGTCGGATTTCAGTATGGGCAAGTATAAGTGTTTGTTATTGTCCTGAATTTTGTAAAAAACATTTATAATTGCCAATGTTGATGACAACATTGCCTACACAATTCATTTTGTTTTGCCAATAGTCCTCCCACGTTTTGGCATTTGTAAATCGTTTTAATATTATTCTTGCGATTTTTGTCACGCCTTTATCACTCCAGGTGTTATATAACCAAATATCCCCAGGTCTGCCCGTCAGATGCACTTTTGTCAAACAACCCGTCCCATCACAAAATTTGGGACATTAACACGCAATACAGCAGAAAAACGACAGGTTTTATTTAGACTGCCGTTTTTTGGCGATGCGGAAGGTTGATTTTGACACTTTTGTTGAACATTGGTTGAACAAAATCACTTTTCTTGATTTTTCTTAAAAAACACCTTGCAATTACAACAAAATCATGTAACTTTACGCAGAGTAAAAAGTTCGTAACTTCGCATAATATTAATTATGTTATGCTGAGTGAGGTTGTTTGTTTTCATAACTTTTTTCTCCTTGTCTTTTTGTTGTTGATTTTGAGCTCAAAATGGCTCTTTTGACTTCACATAATTAATATTATGCGACACTTCACCCTCATTGAACTTTTGGTCGTAATTGCCATCATCGCTATTCTCGCTGCCATGCTGTTACCCGCTCTTAATAAAGCACGCGAAAAAGCCAGAACGAATGATTGTCTTTCCCGCAAGAAACAATTTATGCTTGCGCAAACTATGTACGCTTCTGATTACAATGATATGATGGTTCTGCAGATGCTGGGGACGCCGTTTTCACGTTTGCTGACCGGAAATTCAGCACTCATTTCTCAACCCTATGTATCGTGGGCGACTATGGTTTGTCCATCCGTGCCCGGTATCCCGAATGTTTATGATACGAATTGGCGTTCTTCTGCTGATAAGGAACAACAGACAGCCGGGACTTATGGTATGTGGTATCCTTATGATAAACCGGACTTCGACAAACTTGGAACGATTTTTCAGACCGATAAAGGGCAGTGGGATTTCGGAACTTGGGGCGTTATTCTTCCCAATAAATCCAAAGCACCTACCGACACTTACATTGTGGCAGACTCTACTTATCCGGGCTGGGGGAACGTGGGAGCGTTTTATATCCGTCCGATTTGTACCGCAACTACAGTTTCTGTTCATATTATCCATGGTGATCGTTCTGTTGTTGGCTTTATTGACGGACATTGCAGTGCCTCTACCGTTGGAGAATTGCGGGGAACCGCAACCTCGTTGAATAATTATTACGATGCCGGATTTTCTTCAATCATTCCGTAATGAGGTGATTTATGGTCAGAAAATCTCTTTCTATTCTCGCTATGTTTTTCTGTGGTGTGAGCTTTGCTGCTGATTTCAGCGTCGAATCCCGCAATGGAGTTCCGCAGTTACTGAAAGATGGGGAAGTTATTCCTCCCCGGATGTTTATGGGGAATTTTTATTATGGCAAGTACGCCAAAGGTATCAATTCTCCTATGATTGAGGAAATAAAGATGGCCTCAAATTCAGGAGCAATGATTACATCTATTGTGGTTCACGGCGTTTGGAAAAATGAGGAGTGGGAATACAAAGAATTGGACCGTGTGATGACCGCAGTTCTCAAAGACAATCCGAATGCTTATTATTTGATTCGGGTTCGCCTGAATCCGCCTGCATGGTGGGGACGGCAATATCCGGATGAAATGATGCGTCTTGAAAATGGCAGATCGGGTGGCGGTGCAAGTGTCGCTTCTGAACGCTACAGGAAAGATGTAAAAGAAGCACTGCGCCGCGTAATTCGCCATTTGGAAAAGAATTATGGCAAAAATATCGCTGGCTATCACCCAGCCGGAGCAAATTCCAGTGAATGGTTCTATTTGGGCTGCCAAGCCAAAGAGTTCAATGGATATGATCCCGCTACTTTGATTGCGTGGAGAAAGTGGCTCCGGGCAAAATATAAAACGGAACAGGCTCTCCAGAAAGCATGGAAGAACAGTGCGGTCACATTTGAAAATGCAACCGTCCCGACCGGAGCAGAGCGGCGCGGCGAAAAAAAACGCGGCTTGCGTTCGCCGGATGAAGCTGCAAATATATTGGACTTCGGAACTTTTCAAAATGAATCTATGGTCGAAATCGTACTCAGTCTTGGGCAGGTTATTCGTGAAGAAGTTGGACGGCGCCGTTTGAGTGTGATTTTTTTCGGCTATGTTTATGAATTGTCTCCATTGTGGAACGGTCCCGGCGTTTCCGGACATCTTGCTTTGAGAAAATTGCTGGATAGCCCCTGTTTTGATATGGTTACTGCGCCATTTTCATACAATGCAGATCGGTCCCGTGCCGGAAGCGGTATTGCTATGAGTGCCGCAGAAAGTATTATGAAGTCCGGAAAATTGTGGCTGAATGAAGATGATACTTATACTCATTTGGCTGTTCAGAATAATGATAATGACTGCAGTAAAGATATCGAAGGCGGCGCACAAAATGAAGAAGAAACTTTAGATATCTTACGGAGAAATCTGGCCGTAACATTGGCTGGCAATTACGCTATTTGGTGGATGGATCTTTACGGGAATGGGCGTTATAAATCTCAACGCCTCTGGGATGAAATGGATATTTGGGCGCAAAAAGTGGAAAAAGATATTCTGCAGTCGCCCAAGCCCTATCGACCAGAAATCGCTGTCTTTGTCGATCCGGTCTCTTTGAATTGTGTGAGTGCAGCTGAAACAAGCCGCCCGACAACAAAAGAAGCCGTTTCTCTGCTGCGCAGGAATGCCAGCAAAGCGGGCGCAGCCTTTGGGGCATGGCTGCTGGATGACCTTCCCGCTGCGAAGGCAAAATTGAACATTTTTTCAGCAGCTTATGCTCTCAATAAAGAACAGCGTGCCATGCTTCGCAAACATGCGACAGAGGCTGCGTCATTATGGGTATGGGCTCCGGGGTATATTGATCTTGATACAGGCAGAAAATCATTGAAATCCGTGGAAGAGGTAACATCGTTCGAGGTACGTGAAGTCAATCACTGCACATTCAGAGTCAAGGCAACGCTTGCAGGTATACAGGCCGGATTGCCCGCTGAGTTCGGAGCCAAAGAAACGGTTTATCCGATACTTTCTCCGAAGTTGCGCAAAGGCGATATCGTTCTTGCCGTATATTCCGATAATTCTCCTGCTGTTGTGATGCGCCCCGGGAAAAAGATTTCTGTATTTTGCGGCACTACAACAGTGCCTACAGAACTGATTCGTTACTTGGCCGGTCAAGCTGGAGTACACCTCTACACTGAACAGGATGCCTGCGTTTACAGTAATGGGGATTTTATTGCTGTTTATGCTCCTTACGATGGCGAATTTTCAGTAAATACCGGCGCGCGTGCTGAATATATGGACAAACTTTCCGGTAAAAGACTTGGGGGTGGTCCACTTTTGAAAATTCAGATGAAAAAAGGTGATATTGTATTGTTGACGAAAGCAAAATGATCTATGGAAAAAATGAGAAAAAAATACGATGTGGCAGCATATGTGTGGCCCGCTTATACCGGAGATGAACAGAGAGCCAGACTCTTTTGGCCCGATGGTATCGGCGAGTGGCAGACTGTAAAAAACGCCTATCCGAAATTTCAGGGGCATCAGTGGCCGCGTCTGCCCCGCTGGGGATATGTCAACGAGGCGGATCCCTACGTTATGGAAATGGAAATTGAGGCTGCTACTGATCATGGTGTCAACGTTTTTATTTATGATTGGTATTGGTATGATCATCGCCCGTTTCTTGAGAATTGTCTGAATGATGGTTTTCTGAAAGCCAAAAATAACCACCTGATGAAATTTTATCTGATGTGGGCAAATCATAATGTTTCATATGGATGGGATATCAGAAATTCTCACCTGCGGAATAATATGGTTTGGACAGGTCAGGTGGACTTGAGCGATTTTCAGGAGATCGGCAGGCGGGTAATCAGACAGTATTTTTCTCATCCATCTTATTACTGTATTGATGGAAAGCCAGTTTTTATCATTTACGATTTGCAAAATCTGATCAATGGACTTGGAGGATTTGATGCGACCAGAAAGGCATTGGATTGGTTTCGGGCTGAAACGGAAGCCGCCGGATTCCCGGGAGTGCATTTGCAAGTCATCCTTTGGAAAGAGATGAATATGAATTTGAGTGGTGTTGACGGTGGAGAAAAAGCAACTCTCCGGGATATCGCTGCGTTAATGAATTTTGAAAGTGCTACTCATTATCAGTTTGCACAGTGCGTCTCTGTTGGACAAGAGTATCAGAAAGCTGTGCTTGAAGCCCAACAACTTTGGAAATATCTGGAAAAAAATTTTCCGCTCCAATACTTTCCGCATATCAGTATCGGTTGGGATAATAATCCCCGGTTCAAAGAATTTTTTCCGAATATTCTTTCGAACAATACACCGGAAGAATTTCGTAAAGCCTTGCTGTGTGCCAAGGAATTTGTCGACCGGCATCCCGAACAACCGCCATTGATTACGATCAATAGTTGGAACGAGTGGACCGAGGGCAGTTTTCTGGAACCGGACGACCTCTATGGATATGCCTATCTTGAGGCTGTAAAATCGGTATTTGGCGGCAAATAAGCGAAAATGCTCGTACTATCGATGTTTAATTGTCTTTATCTTTCAGGAGTTTCAGGAATTTTAATAATTAGTGAATAATTGGTGTCACGTGACGGTCAACCACTTTTTCATCCATTTCATGCCCGGTTTGAACTTGCCGAAACTGGCTCAAAAAGTAACGGTTCTGCCCTGCCGCCTGCCGAAAAAAATTCCGCAACCTTTGAAATGCGGGATGAAGATGCCGCTGAAAGACGGGAAAAACTTGTAAAAATACCGGGAACTGGTTTGCAAAGTTGTTTGAGGAATGGTATATTTACCTGAAATTCAATAAAGGAGAAAGCAAAATGAGTATTCCGCAGCCATTGCCCCGTATTGCCGCTTTTGAAAAACTCGGGTTCGGCATGTTTGTTCACTGGGGGCTTTATTCCCAACTCGGTCAGGGCGAATGGAGCCGTCATCTTCATAACTATCCGCAAGCGGAGTACGAAAAACTCAAAGATACATTCACCGCTGAAGATTTCGATGCAGAACTGCTCGCACGTACCGCAAAAGAAACCGGGATGCGCTATATCGTGTTGACCACCCGCCACCATGAAGGTTTTTCTCTGTATGATACTTGCGGATTGAACGATTTTGACGCCCCCCACTCGCCCGCAGGAAGAGACCTCGTGGCGGAATTTGTTGCCGCATGCCGCAAATATGGTATTGTGCCGTTTTTCTATCATACGACACTGGATTGGCATTGGCACGGCAAAAAGACTCCGGAACTTTCAAAGGAAGAATTCAAAGAGTATCTCATCTATCTGCGGAAATCCGTGGAGATCCTCTGCCGGAACTACGGTGAAATCGGCGGACTCTGGTTCGACGGCAACTGGTCGCGCAAAGGCGATGACTGGGAAGAAGATGCCCTTTACAGCCTGATCCGTAAATATCAGCCCGAAGCAATGATCATCAACAATACCGGGCTGGGCGATCTGGGCAAACTCGGTCATCCGGAACTGGACTCCGTCACCTACGAAAACAACGCCGCACGCCCCATGAACCGGGAGGGTATGGAAAAATATGTCGCCGCAGAAGTCTGCCGCACCCTCAATCATCACTGGGGCGTCGGGGCAAACGACCTCGATTTTCAATCGCCGGGAGATATTATTTCTCTCTTGTGTCACAGCCGCCGCTGCGGAGCAAACTTTCTGCTCAATATCGGCCCGGCGGCACAGGGCGGAATTCCGGATTACGAGCGCGCTCTGCTCGCCATCGTCGGCCGCTGGGTGAAACTTTTCGGCGAGGCCATCTATGAACCCAAAACCATTTCCGGTATCAGGTGTCAGAATAAGGACTTTATGCTTCAGAATGGAAAAACAGCATACTACTTTGCCTACTGTCTTGGGATTTGCGGCGATTACGATGTCACTGTCGGCGTGGAAGGCGTCGGCAGCCGTACGGTCGATGGTTTCAGAGAGAAGATCCGTTCCGCATACTGGATGGATAACGGCGAAAAGATCGATGTCATTCAGGATTTGGAAAAGTCAATGACCGCATTGAAATGCACCGGTTTTCCTTACGGGAGCAATACGGTTGTCCGGGTAATGAAACTGGAACTGGAATAGACCTGCGTATTGCAGAGCGTCCTGCCGCCGGTGCGGTACAGCACCAATCATTCAGATACAGAGAGAGGCGGCGTAATCGCTCAGGGAGTTGTCTCTTGCACCCATGATCACAATAATATCATCACTGCCGGCGTTTTGCAGCAGAAAGGCCCGCAGTAAATCACGGTCGGGGAAAGTCATGAAACGTGCCGGAGCAGAACTTCTGTTCTGATATTCCGTTAAGACCTCCTCCGCCGTCGGGTGGAAACTTGCCGTTCCCCCCGCATAGTAGGGCGGCAGAAGAATGAAACGGTCGTTGGGCCGCAACTCCCCTTCCAGCAGATTGAAAAGTTCATCTTTCATAAAGCCGAAAGGCTTGAAGCCGTGAGGCTGAAAAACCGCATAAACATTGCCGCTGACCGTTTCACGCATCCCTTTGATACAGGCGAGGATCTTTTCGGGATTGTGGGCGTAGTCGTCATAAACAGGTGTCCCGCAGGAGGTTCTGCCTGCGAAATCGTTTCTCCGCCACACCCCGCTGAACTTTTCCAGAGCCTTGAGGATGTCGGAAGTCGCATACCCCAGCATTTCCAGCAGCGATTTGATCGCAAGTGCATTCAGTGCCATGTGAAAACCGCTCTGGGGCAGGGTGATCGTCTCGCTGCCGTTGAATTCCGCTTTGCCCGCGCTGTAACTGCTGACACAGCAATCGCAGTCGGACTGTCGGCTGCTGCCGAACACCTTTATTTCAAGTCCGGGGGGGAGGGCGGTACGCACTGCTTCATAAACATCGCCGGACAAAACGGCTCCTTTGCGGACTTTCTGTAAAAATTTCCCGAAGACCTCCGCCAGTTCTTCTTTGCTGTAATGGTCGGTGCCGATGTTGAGGATGATCGCGTATTCAGGGGAGTAGTTCAGCAGACTTTTGTCGCTCTCATCCGCTTCAAACACAAGATATTTTTTTTCGCCGGGAGCATAGTTCCCCGCAAATTTTTCATTGATGAAACGCTTCATCAAAGCCCCGTTGAGACACTCCGGCACTTCACCGAGGTTTGCCAGTGTTTCTGCACAGTACGCCGTTACGGTGCTTTTGCCGCAGCTGCCGCAAATGGCAATGCTGTTTTCTGCGCCCCGTTCCCGGATGATACGCTCCACCAGTGCGGAACGGTGGGTACGGCAAATCTCTTTTCCGGCGGCAAAGTCGGGATTGTCGTCCTCAATGGCGGTGGAGTAGATCAGTTCATCGGGAGTGCCGCTCCTGATATACGAACCGTCCTGCGGATAGATCACGATTCCCTGCCGTTCAAGCGCATCGAGGATGCGGCGGTTTTCGGGACGGTCCGCACCCCGGTCGCTGCCGGTGACTTTATAACCGGCTTCAACACACATGGCGGCAAGACCGCTCATGCCGATCCCGCCGATGCCGACAAAGTGCAGATGTTTCATCGTTTTCCTCAAAAGGTAAGGGCGAGAGCCACAGCAAAGAGCGGCAGACCGATCAGCAGCAGCGGGGCGGCGATATAAGCAAGGTTGATGCCTTCAGGCGAAATACAACGGCTGTCGTGTCTGTTGATGTAAAAGAGTTTCATTGTAAATTTTCCTTTATAAAATCATTCTCTGTCCAGTAAAGTCAAATCCGGCGGAATATTCATCAGTTTGAGAACCTGTGCGCCGACTTTGGTGAAGGTCGGCCCCGCAACGGTCCCGCCGTAAGAAGCCCCCTTGGGTTCATCCACCGTTACGAGCATGACGAATGCGGGGTCACGGGCGGGAACGAAACCGACGAAACTGGCAAAATATTTTCCGGCGGCGTAACCGTGACCGGCAACGTATTTGCGGCTGGTCCCTGTTTTTCCGGCGACTTCATAACCGGGGATCGCCGCTTTGCGGGCGGTACCGCCTTTTTGCGTTACCAGCGTCATCATATCCACCAGTTGGCGGTGGGCATCAGGGCGTTCAAACATCTGTACGGGTTGGGCGATGTCGAACTTCGTCTCCTGACCGGTGGCAGGGTCCACGATCCGGTCGATCAGCCGCAGTTCGGGCAGCAGACCGTTGTTGGCGAGTGCGCAGTAGGCGCGGAGCATTTGCAGCGGTGTCACCTGCACGCTGTATCCGATCGGCATACGGGTAATGGTCAGACCGTCCCACCTTTGGGGAGGCAGGACTTTGCCTGCCATCTCAATGGCAAAAGGAAGTTTTGTTTTTGTGCCGAAACCGAACATCCGCAGTGCTTCGTAAACCCGTTCTTTCCCCAGCAGCAGAGCGACTTTTGCCGTGCCGATGTTGCTGGATTTCTGAATGACCTGTGCCACAGAAAGTTGGTCGTAGGCATGGGAGTCTGTCAGCGGACGCCCCATATACATCCATCTGCCGTTTTCGCAGTCGATCATCGTGTCGGGAGTAACGACCTTCCAATCCAGAGCCTTGCCGATGGAAAACGGTTTCATGATGGAACCGGGTTCGAGCATATCTTCGGCGATGCGGGCACGTGCCGCCTCCGGGCGGAAGGTCGTGCGGTCGTTGGGGTTGAACGTCGGCCGCTGTGCCATGGCAAGAATGTTTCCGGTTTTGGGGTCCACCAGTGCGGCGTAGATCGTCTTTGGGGTCCATTTGGCGTATGCCTCATCGAGGGCCTCTTCCAGAATAGCCTGGATCGGTTCGCTGATGGTCAGATAGATGTTTTTGCCGTCTTTGCACGCCTGACTTTGATGCAGTCCGTAATCGAGCGGGGTGCCGCCGCGGGTGCGTTCAAAAATCTCTTTGCCGTTTTCGGCGATCATGGTCTTGTTGAATTTTTTTTCCAGACCGCCCTGCGGAATATCCTCATCGTTGACGACGTTGGTGTAACCGAGCACATTGGACAGCATGGAACCTTTCGGGTAAGTCCGCATATAGTCTTCACTGAGGTAGAGCCGGGGCAGTTTGTTCACCGAAACTGCCTTGCGGATTTTTTCAGCATTTTCGAGAGAAACGTTCCGTTCCAGCATGGCGTAACGGGCGGTGTAAGTATCGGGAGTGCCGTCCGCTTTGAACTTCAATCTGCCGTCTTTTCCGCGCCGCTGGCGCACGGGGCGCAGAGCGTAGCGATATTCTTCAAGAGTACCCGGCAGATGTTTGGCAAGGATGTATGCCATTTTGGTTCTGGCGGCATCGTTCCTGAAGTGGCTGGGGTCGGCGGTGATGTGAACACAGGGAGCATTTCCCGCCAGCAGATTGCCGTGACAGTCAAAAATCTCCCCCCGTTTGCCGGAGGTCTGTTTCTTTGTGGTATAGGTTTGACGGGCTTTTTTCAGATAACGGTCATGGTCGTGGATCTGGACATAGTAGAGGCGGCCGATCAGCAGTACCGGAACAAATGCCAGTAATGCGATCAGCAAACTCATTCTTATTCGTATTGCACCATTATTATTACTCATTTCTACCTCGCATCAAACAACGGATACCCATTGCGTGTTTGTGCTGTTTCACGGCGGGCAGGGGGACGTACCGGGCGGCGTACTTCGCGGGTGCGGCGCACACGGTTTACCGTGCTTCTGCGGGGTTGGACCGCAGGACGGGAAGAGACTGCCGCGCGCTGCGGGGTACGGGAACGCACCTCCGTCTGCACCGGCTGCTGCCGGACGGTCTGTACCGGAACGGTTTGAGCCGTCACCTGACGCGGGGGAGTATAGGCAAAGGGGACCATTGCCGCCTGTTCGACGGAAAGGACAGTCAACTTGCAGATCTGACCGCTTTGCGGCATACGCAAATCCAGATTGAAAACGGCCATCATCTTACTGATGTGCCGCCAGGAGCGGAATGTTTCACGGTGGATGCGGAGACGCTCGATCTCACGGTCGATCTGGTGGATCTCTCTGTTACCGGCGGCGATTTTGCGGTCGGTCTCCACGATCTTCTGGTTCAGAAAGATGTAGGAGTTGATGATCCCGGCGAAGACGGCGATGAAGAAGGCCGCCTTAAAGACGATCGCGATCTTTGTTCCGATCCTGTTTCCCGGCCGCGCGGTCTGCGGGGAGGATATCCGGCTTTTCTTCCCCTTGCCCGGTTGAATGTTCGGCATACTCAGCATGTTTTTACCCTTTATTTATAAATCAAATCAATTTTTCTGCAACTCTGAGCCGTGCGCAGGCGGCGCGGCGGTTTTCCGCCAACTCTTCTTTGGAGGCGGTCACTCCCTTGCGGGTGACGATCTCCATACGTTTGACCTTGCCGCATACGCAGACCGGCAAGCCGGGAGGACAGGTACATTCCGCAGCCTCCTCCCGCAGGAACTCCTTGACGATGCGGTCTTCCAGCGAGTGGAAGGAGATCACCGCAAGGCGTCCGTTTTTACGGAGCAGTTTCACTGCATCGGGCAAAGCCCGTTCCAGTTCACCGAGTTCATCATTCACGGCGATGCGCAACGCCTGAAATGCCAGTGTCGGTGCGGGCAGTTTGCCCGGTTTTCTGCCGATGACGCGGTCGCAGACTTCCACGAGGTCTGCGGTGGTCGCAAACGGTTTTTTCTCCCGGACTTCCACGATGACCTGTGCCAGTTTCCGTGCCTTGGGTTCTTCGCCGTATTCCCGGAAGATCCGGATCAGTTCGTCGAGGTCGGCGAAGTTCAGCAGTCTGCTTGCAGTCAGAGTGCTGCGCTGATCCATACGCATATCCAGCGGCCCGTCGGCGCGCCAGGAAAATCCACGGTCGGGATGATCCAGTTGCGGCGATGAAACACCGATATCCAGCAGGATGCCATCCACCTTATCCCAGCCGTATTCAGCGGCGGCGGAGGCGAGCGAGGAGTAATCCCCGCGGTGAAGTTTCACCCGGTCTCCGGCGAAAGCCAGCGTTTCGGCGGCTTTGGTCAGAGCGGCGTTGTCACGGTCGATCCCGAGCAGCTGCAAAGCAGGATATTTTTTCAGCAGCAGCGCACTGTGACCGCCGCCGCCGATGGTTCCGTCGATAAGTCGCGCCGGACGGTCTGACGGGAAAGTCAGATGTTCCAGCACTTCGCGCCACAGAACCGGGATATGTTCAAATTCTGCCATGGCGCGTCCTCCTACTTGCTCTGTGGTGCAATGCCGCCGAAAAGGGCTGCCAATGCACCGGCTTCATCGCTTGCCTGTTGGAGTTCACTCATGCACTCTTCCAGCGGGAAACTGCCGGAAGCACTGTCCCATTTATCGGGAGCGCAGAGACGGATATGGGAGAATGCCCCGATCAGCCGCAGCTGGTTCTCCACACCGATACGGTCGAGCATGGCACGGTCGAGGGAAATACGCCCCTGCTTGTCGCAGCGGCAGATCCGGGCGTTGGCACCGAGAAAGGATAGTGCCATCTGGATTTTAGGGTTGGCGACCGCTTTGTTTTTGAGTTTGCTGACGAATTCGGTGAAAATCTCCATCGGCTGAAGCTGCAGGGCATCTCCGGAGGCAGGGAGAAGCATAAGGGAGGTTTCGCCCGCGCGGTTGCGCCACTCACTGGGGAGCGACACACGGCACTGGCTGTCGAGCGTGTGGGTGTAACTTCCCACATAAAGTCCCGAAGCGAAATCTTCCATTTTATCTTATCCCTTTTTATCCCTTTTGATACCTATCCTTACCTATTGTACACCATAATCCACCTTTTTTCAACTTTTTTTTGTAAAAAAGTGCGATTTTTTTAAGAAAATTTCACTCCTGTCAAAAATTCCGGTAAAAAATAAGTAAAAAATAATAAAATCTTCTCTGTGTTGTTGAAAATCAGAAATATCCGGGATATATTCTCCCATGCTTTGCCAACAGAAAAAAAAGGAGTTTATTTTTATGAGATTTTTTTTAATCGCCGTACTGGTGTCGGCGGGCGTGATTTGTTCCGCCGCTGAATTTGTCAAGGGAACGCTGTCAACGGAGTTCCTGCTTTATTTGAACGGTTCGCTCAAGGCAAGTGATGCCGCCGCTTTGTCCAACGGCGTACAGGTGCCCGGAACTTCTCCGCAGAAAGTCGTTCCGAAAAACGGTTATATCGACATTGCGGCACTGGTGAAAAAATCCAGTTTCAGAGAACAGACCCCCGCACTGCTTTCCATGACCTACACTGCGGAAGAGGACGGACGCGCCCTTTTCGGTGTCGGTGCTGAAGGCTGGTTCGAGTGTTACATCAACGGAAAGAAAGTCCACGCATCGCCGCTGGGGAATATGGTGCGCCCCGTCAGTTTGTACTGCGAACCTTTTACGACCGCAGTGAAAAAGGGTGAAAACCGCATCGTTCTGCGGGTGTTGTCCGGTACGTCCGCATGGAGTGCCGCTTTTGGTACGCTGACCCGGGCGCAACTGGAGCGGGGGCAGTCGCCCGACTTCCGTCCGAGTCCCTGGCTTACGCACTCTTCCGTCGGAACTGCGACTGTGAATTTCATCACAAGAAAACCGGCGATCGCCTTTGTCGAATACCGTGTGAAAGGCGGGAAAACATGGCAGCGGGCGTATGAACTGCTGGGCGGTCAGCCCCGCCATGACCTGACCAAACATACCATCGTTCTCAAGGATTTGAAACCCGACACTGTATATGAATACCGTGCCGGAGCGAAAAACAAAGCCCACGGCTGGAAAGAGATCATCGGGCGCATCCGTACATTCCGCAGTTTTACGGATAAGCCGGTGAATTTCAAACTCTTCTATATCAGCGACACCCAGTTCCCGGCGGAACGGCGGATCGCACTTTTGAAGCAGTATTATAAAAATTGCAAGGCATCCGAGGCGGATATCCTCTTCCACGGCGGCGATGTTTACAACTATTTTTTTGATGCGTCCAAAGTCTATCTGGACTCCTTTCTTGATGTGGTCGTCAGGGCTGTTCCCGACCGCAGCCAGACGATCGCCATCACGCGCGGAAATCATGAATACTGGGGATACGAAAGTCAGGAGTTTTTCCGCTATTTCGGCGGCAGGGACAACAAAAGTTACGGCATGTTCCGACAGGGAAATGTCTGCTTTATCGTGCTGGACAGCGGCGATGACCGCGGATACAACCGCAACAGTCCGTGGCACGCCCGCAACTTCACTGCCGAACTGATGAAGGAGCAGCGGCAATGGCTGGCGGAAGCCGTGCGGAAACCGGAATTTCAAACGGCTCTTTTCCGGGTCGTCTTCAGCCATTCTCCGGGAAATGAAAAGTATATGAACGACTCGATCCGAACCATTACGGACGGTATCCTGACCGGAGAAAATCCGCCGCATAAAGTACAACTCTGGGTCTGCTGTCATACGCACCGTTACAACCGCAGTGCCGAACCCGGCAAGGCATCCATGCGCACATTCAACGAAAAGACTGCCATTCTGGAGTCGCCGTTTATTCCGCACGGGGTCGTGGTCATCAATGACGGACCTTCCTTCGGCGGTTACGATGAGAGTTGCATCATGTTCGATTTCAGGGAAAAGGAGATCGAAGCCAAAGTAATGACGGCAGAGGGCAAACTCTTTGATCATTTTTCTGTTTTTCCGGATGGAAAACTGAAAGAACACAGCACGATCTTGAAAACGATTTCAAAATAATTACACCCGTAATGTTGAAATTTTCTTTTTCCGGTGTATATTGGGGTGCAACAGCAAGAGTCCAAACTTGTTTGAAAAATCGTGATGATGTAATGCAGATAAGGAGTTTTTATGGTACAGAAAAGTTTTTGCAACCCGCTGCCGCTGCCGGATTATCCGGTCGGACTTTACGTCCGCAAAGGAGTCAAACTCGGCTATTTGAATAACGGTGAACCGGTCTCGTTCCGTGAAACAGCCGACCCGTCGGTGATCTATGAGGACGGCAAGTGGTATCTTTATGCTTCCTGCGGCATGGTCTGGGTATCAGAAGATCTTGCGCACTGGGAGTATCACCCCATCGAACTGCCCGAAGTAGATTACGCCCCCTGTGCCGTGAAACACCGGGGAAAATACTACATTACTGCCAGCAATCACTCGCCGCTTTACGTTTCTGATTCGCCGCTGGGACCTTTTGAGAAACTGGGCGTGATGCGGGATATCGACAACAAACCGTTTCCCCGCGACATGTGGGACCCCATGCTCTTTTCGGATACCGACGGCAGGCTCTACCTCTACTGGGGATGTACCGGGCCGGGGATCTTCGGGGTGGAACTTGATCCGGAAAATCCGCTCCGTGCCATTACTCCGAACAAACTCTTTTTCTCCTTTGATCCCTCGCACGAATGGGAACGCTGCGGCGAGTACAACGAAGATACATCGCAGTCCTACATCGAGGGTCCAAATATGTTCAAACGGGGCAAATACTACTATCTGACCTACGGCGCACCCGGTACGGAATACAGTTCCTATGCGACCGGCTGCTATGTGGGGGAAAGTCCTCTCGGGCCTTTCCGCTATCAGAAAAACAATCCCGTTCAGCAGGGAAGGCACGGATTTGTCCGCGGCTGCGGTCACGCCTGCGTGGTGGATGGTCCGAATGGTTCGATCTGGAATTTCTACACCTGTGTCGCCTGCCGGAACCACTATTTTGAACGGCGTATCGGCGTGGATATCGGTTATATCGACGAGGATGGCGAACTTCATTTTCAGGATGCCAGCAGTGTGCCGCAACAGGCTCCGGGGAGCAATCCGGCTCCGGAAAAGGGCAATTCACTGGGGCTGCTGCCGGTCTCTGCGGTGAAATTCACCAGAGCATCCAGTCAACTGCCTGCCCGCTGGACCTCCAATGCCGTTGACGGAAATATCCGCACCTACTGGGAGGCGGCTCCCGGCGATAAAGAGCCGTGGCTTGAAGTGGATATGAAAGCCCCCTTTGATGTTTCTGCATTGCGCATCGTCTGGGCGGAACCCAACTTTGACTGCAAACAGGGACCTTTCCCGGGCGCATGGCAATTCATCGTGGAGGGGCGTCTGACGGAAGATGCTCCGTGGCAGTGCCTTGTCGATGCGTCGCAAAATCAGACGGATCTGCTCATTGATTACCGGACGTTTGAAACGGTGCGCATCCGGTATGCCCGCATCCGTATTCTGGGCGGTCCCGCTGAAATGGCGGCGGGACTGACTGATTTCACTCTTTTCGGAACGGGAACGCCGATCCCGGAGGATGCCCCGTACTGGAAATATCCGGAAGAAAAGGCCTGACCGTCTTTTGACAAATCAGGTCTTTCAACCCGTTACGGGACGAAGAAAAGTTGTCCGTACATCGCCGGAGAAGTACGGTTGCCTTCTGTGACGCCGTTGCCCCAATGGAACCCGCCTTTGAGTTCAGCACCGTCACAATCGCTGACGTGGACGGTAAAGCCGAGAGCGGCTCCGCCCGCTTCAAAGCGTTTGGCGTTGACCGGTTCCCCCAATTCGGCGGCAATGTCGCTGAAAGGTACGGTGTACTCTGCTGTATAGGTGGTGGGGGAGGTCACTTTGAAACTGAACTTCGCTCCGGTCGGAATTTTCTTCTTGGCGGAGTTCCAGCAGTAATAATGGGGCGAACCGTCCTTGAAAGGATAGAGTGTGTACTGACGGAAACGCCTGATGGGTTTGCCGTTGATAAACGCACTCAGCCCCAACTGACAGGAGTCGGCATTTTTCCAGAACATGACATCATCGGCGGCAAGAATGATTTTGTCATCGGTGACATCGAGTTTCACATAGATATTCTTATCGTCATAATGGCAGGTCAACTTGACGGCGTGATCCGCCGGACCGTTCCAATTACCGTAAAATTTGCGGTAAAAACGCGGTTTGGTCAGGTCGATCGTCCGGGGCGCACGGGTGATGATCCCGCCGTATTGAGGAACCAGCACTGCCGCGTTATCGCTGACCATGCTGCGGTTATGTTCTTTGCCCATAACCAGTTTGACATCTGCCGGGACATTGTAAAGCAGTACAGGACGGGACGCAGTGTGGAAAGAGAATTTGTTGCGATCGACCGGAACTCCGCAGAAATTGCCGTCAAGCGTCTGGTCGCGGAATGCCCAGGTGCGCTTGACCGGAGTTGCGCCGCAGCGTTCATAGATAACGGGCTGGTTCCAACCGCCGTGTTTGTAAAGGATCAACTGCAAACGGGTATCTGTCAAGGTAGACCATGCCGCCAGTGTGTAAGTGCCGTCTTTCATTTTGAAGAGCAGGGCTTTCCCTTTTGCTCCGCCGGGGATCGGCAGTTCTTTCACAAATGTTCCGTCCTTCACGATCGGCGCGACTGATTTCATGGTGTAGTAGGCATCTTTCGGTGTCATGTCCGGCATGGTGATGCCCCACTGACTGCCGTTGTCGATGTTGAATTTGTAGATACGTTCATTGAAGTTGTACCACGTCATGCCTTTGAAACCGGGAACTGCTTTGAGCAGCAGATAGAGCCGGGCAAGATAATCGCCTGCGGTCGCTTCTGAAACGCCGTTATAGACGTTGTTCCAGCCCATTTCGGTAATAACGAAGGGTTTGGCTTTGCCGTTGTTATACTTTGCGCTCATGCGGGAAACATTGAGCAGACGGTGATAGACAAATTCCGGCGTATTTTTTACAGCGTAAGGGTGCAGTGCGTAGGCATCGCAGTGCTGAAGCATTCCTTTTTCAAATGCCTCAAAGAGCATTTTATCACCCATGCAGAAGGAATTTGCGAGAATTTTTGCATTGGGGGAAACGCTGCGGATGACGGGAGCAACGGTTTTGAGCAGTTCAACATAGTTTTCGGCAGTGTTGGTTTTGCCCGCAAATTTGCCCTGCATTTCGTGTGCGCCGTCCCATTCGTTCCAAATCTGATAGTAGAGAACTTTGTTTTTGGTCGCTTCCACCACGCTTTTGCAGTAGTTTGCAAAATCTTTGCGAGTGGCATCGTCACAAGGGAAAACTCCCTCATTTTCCCAACTCGTGCCGAGCAGACACCAGACGGTATGGAAACCGGCTTTTGCCGTTTCGTTCAGTCCGTACAGACCGACCCGTTTGTACGGAAGTTTGTCGCCGCCGTGCTGTTTCACGGAGGGGAAACCTGTGAAATTGACCGGCTTGCCGGTACGGTCAGGTTCCCAGAAACGGCGGTTGATGCCGTCCCGGTTGGCGTTGAAGCCCGCCTGTTTTATAAGGCTGACCGTCTCTGTGACGATGCCTTCATCCCAGGCAAAATGGGTATTGGGGCCGATCAGGGTGGGTACGTTTTCCATGGCGGAAAGCCCGAAAAAGGGCACAGCTAACGCAAGAAGAAAGAATTTTTGCATCGTTTTTTCCTCTGATTATACTTCAGAAAATATGATTGTTGAAGTTCTCATCCTTGTAACAGGTGAACTTATTGGCAGCCTGCTGGATTTCGCCCACGGAGGAGAGTCCGGCATGACCGTCAAAAAAGACAGATGCAGTCTGACCGCTGTGGTTGGTGATGATGAAACCGTCATTGCCTTTGGTCCACCAGAAACCGGATTTCCAGGTAGGATGCCAACTGTCCACGACAGCCATCGTCTCCGTCGGTTTTTTGGCTTGTGCGACATTGAGGACTGTCCATTTTGAGGTGTCGCCCGGAACTGAGGCTGCATTCGTATTTGAACTCAATACGATGTCGCCGACGGACGAAATCGTCGCGGCATTCTGCTTATCCACAAAAAGAGAGCAGGTTCCTGCCCACTGGCAATCTTTATCTGCAGCGGCAGCACGCCAGGCAACGTCGAATTTCTGACACATATAGGGTGCAGAAGTACAAACCATATTTTCCCATGTGGCGTATGTCCCTTTGAAATTGGTTTTTCCGGCGGACATCATATTCCAGGTGCCGTATCCGGGCATGTAGGCGACCCACATATCGTTATAGTCATTGGCATAAAGTGAAAATGCCAACCCCAGTTCTTTTTTGTTGTTGACGCAACTGATGGCGCGGGCTTTTGCGCGTGCCTTATTCAACGCGGGCAGAAGCATGGCGGCAAGAATTGCAATGATTGCGATGACGACCAAGAGTTCGATCAGGGTGAAGTGTTTTTTCATAATTTTTTTCTTTCTTTTTTGATTGTTGAAATAAAATCGGGAACCGGAGCCGCACCTCCTGCTGCGGCATGTTAAAAATGTAGTTTCAATGTCTTCATTTGAGACGGATTTACGGTAAAAGAAACGGTGTTTCCGCTGAAATCGGCTTTTCCGGCGGGCGTTTCGTCCAAGTCGGCGCAGACGGCATCGGCAAGAGCGGCAAAAGCCGTCAGTCCGGCTGAAACCGGCTGATCGTTCAAATTCCAGCAGCGAACGACTACTGTGCCGGGTGTTTCGTCATCGGCGGGTTTGACCGCAGAGACCACCAGATCACCTTCCAGTTTCAGGAACGGGACCGCCGCCGTGCTGTTGATGATCGCTGATGCCGAGAGAAAATCGCACAAACGGCCGGTGCGGAACATCTGTAATTCGCGGTAGAGGGCATTGCTGCTGCTCTCTTTGCTGAAGCATTTGATTGCAAATTCAAAGGTCAGTTTTTTCTGAAGTTGTCCGTCCGGTTCGCCGTTTTGGGTGAAGGTGCGGCGGAACGCACGGTAGAGGGGCAGCAGAAGCGGCGAGCCTTCGCCGGAAAGTGCGCCGAGTTCGTGCATCCCCGCTTTGGCAAAGAGCGCAACGCCGCTGCCGTCGGCAGAACGTTTGAAAGCAAGACCGTCGAAATTCCGACCGACCGGTTCTTTTTCAAACCACTCTTCTGAAAGTGTGCCGTGTTCACGGTTCTCTTTGCGGGTGAGGAGCGTTCCCGCCTGACTGACGCAGAAATCGCCGCCGATCATGGTCGGAATGAGCAGTTTTACCCGGCAGTCTTTTATATTGTTGTCGATTTCCATACGGACATCGAGGCGGTCGCTCCCGGCATTGAGGGCGAGGCGGGTACGGACGGTATAAGTGACCGTGCGGCCGCTTTCTCTGATGCCTGCATACTGTTCTCCGATCGTTCCGGCAAAGACCAGTTCTTCCGGTATTCCGTAACGGCGGGTGATCTCAAATTCGGTACGTACTTTGCTGTCGCAGAGAATACGCACCGAGGCGTTGGAAGTCGATACATCAGCGGCACTGCCGACGGGGGTACAGTTGCACCAGCCGTCGCCGCATTCACGGTCGATACGCAGTTCGTTCTGACCGGGGAGGATACGTCCGCTGCGCAGATCCGTAAGCGTATAAGTTCCGTCCGGAGCAATATCCAGTTTGAGAATTCCGTTGGTTGCGGAACGGCTGCCGACGGCAAGACCGCCGAAACTGCGGACCGGTTTTTCATCGGGGCGTATCTCCACAGTCGTCCATGCGGAGGGAGCAAGTTTTATACGGCAGTTGACCGTGTAAATATCCCGTATCATGCGGTCGATACGGTAGGTACGGACAATCTGATTACATTCGATTTTGCGGATGGTACAGGCGATCTCCTCCCCATTGCTGTCATAGAGACGGAATGAATCGGTATGTTCGTACCCCATGGGTTCAAACTGTTTCCGGGGAAAATTTGCCGGGAAGAGCAGTTTGTATTCCGCCGTATCATCGATTTCATAAGGAAGGGGATTATAGATACGCAACAGGTATCTGCCCTCATCGTTTTTATAAACATCGGTGTAATTTTCGGTAAAGTTTGCGGCGGCGGCGGAGATTTGTCCCCAGGTTCTTCCGGTCAGGCGCAACAGTTCCTCTTTGCGTTCATCTTCAAGGAATGAGCCGCCCAGACTTTGCACGTCTTCAAAGCGGGTGAGCATTTGGCGGTGGACCGCATCGACCGAACAGCCGCAAATGGAGTCATGCGCATGGTTTTGCAGGTAGTAACGCCACAGATAGCGCAGTTTTTCGTGGGGGACTTTGCGTTTCTCTGCGGCGGCACGGGCGAACATCGGTTCCACATGGAGTTCCAGCAGATCCCGGCAGGTGTCGTTGGCGAGTTTCAAATCGTAACGGGAACTGAGTGTGCCGGGGATCTGTACTGCGAAACCGAGCGGATCTTTCGGTTGGGTGATCTGTTCGCCTTCTATGAACGGCAGAGCGGGGTCGTTGAATTCATCGGCAAAGACGTCCAGATAGTCGGAGCGTTTCACTTCTGCATCGGGGTACATCTCTTTGATCCATTTCAGCCAGTCGGAAGTGTGCGAGGAGGCGAATTCATGATCCATGGAGTCCGAGAGGATCACCGAATTGCCCCAGTGATTGCCAAATTCCTCCATAACGGTACGGATGCTCTGACAATACTGCTCTTTTTTGACCGGTTCATCCCAGAACGGACGCACGTTGAGTGAGCCGCCGACGTAACCGCGGTGTGAAAGACAGATCGCTTTGAGTACTGTTCCATCCGGTGATTTCCAGAATGTATAGCCGCCTTTGGCTTTATCCACGCCGCGCCAGATGACTGCACCTTTCAGACCGAAGCCGCTGAAAATTTGCGGAAGATTGGCGATGTGACCGAAAATATCACAGCAGTAACCGACCTTCCACGCCTCTTTTGCTCCGAACTCTCCGGCGATGCGGTGACCGGTTTGCAGATTGCGGATCAGGGATTCTGCCGAAACGAGCAATTCATCGGGCATAACGTACCACGGTCCAACTTTCAGTCTGCCGCCTGCGATCGCCGCTTCGAGACGGGGGCGCAGAGACGGACGCAGTTCACAGGCATCGTACAGTACACTGGTCTGTCCGTCGAAAACGTAGATAAAATCATCCTGAGAATCCATGATGTTCAGCAGATGTTCCATCTCATCCGTCAGATAACTGCGGAACTCCTGAAAACTCTGATACCACTCACGATCCCAGTGCGTTGCATGAAAATAGTAAAAAATCATGACATTCTCCCAAAAATTTTTTGCTGCTGTTATGGAATATACCTTTACTGTGTTTTATATTCAAGTGTTTTTGATATATAATTTCATGACATTGTATACATGGGATTGACATTTTATCGGGGAGCAGGTTGAAAGTTTTTCCGTATGGGATATATTAAGAAGTGTAATATCAAGGAGACAACAGTTATGTTTAAAAATTTCCCTGCCGGACGCGGGCAGTTGCCACGGGTCCTGAGCAATGATGATGGCGAAGAGATGACAGAGCCGCTTTACGGCAATCGCTGTTTGCAATTTTTTGTTCCGCACGGAGTCAATCGTTATGCTCCGCTGCAAATCCGTGATTACGAAGATGTCATGCAGAACCGCTTTGCCCCCGCTTTGGAGTCCGGGTGTGACGGCTGGAGCATCTGTTACAATTTCGGGGCAATGCTGTGGGAACCGCCGGAAAATGATTTGCCCGGTGTTCCGGCTGATCCTTTGAAGGCACTCGAAAAACGGTGGCATTCCGGCAAAGAACGCCAGTTCTTTCTCTCCATGCGGGTAAATGATCTTCATCACCGCTACTACAACCGTCCCCGTTTCTGGACGGAAGAGCGGATCGCCAACCGCAAATTTTTTCAAGGTCCGCTGAGTGAAGAGTATTGGAAAAAAATACTCGTTCCGTGGATCAAATCCGGAAAGATCCCACCTGTAAAGGTTACAGAAAACGGTCTTTTATGGGTGACGCACCACTATGAACTGGAGGAGCATCCGGAGTTGGCAAAGACGGCTCTTTCATACGATTTCACCCACCCCGAAGTGCGGGAACTCAATCTCCGTCATCTTGCCGAAGCATTTGAACATTGCGATGCAGACGGTGTGGAGTTGGACTTTCTCCGTTTCTGGTGGCTCTTCCCGGAGGGGAAAAACCGCCCGGAACTGGTGACGGCATGGATCGCTCAAGTCCGCGCGCTCGTTGACCGTCAGGCGGAAAAGGCGGGGCACCCCGTCAAACTGATTGCCCGCGTACTTGAAAATCCCGAAGAACAGCAAGCGATGGGGCATGATGTCGAAGAGTGGCTGAAACGGGGATTTTTCGATGCCGTTATCATCGGCAGGGGATTTCTTTATTCGCATCCCTGTATCAAAAATTCCATTGACCTTGCCCACAAATACAACTGTCCTGTCTACGGAGCGTTTGACAGCGGACACTTTTGCGGAACCCGTTTTCGTACTCCGCAGGCGATGCGTGCGGCAATTTCTGCACTTTACTGTCAGAGCGTCGAGGGAATTTATTTTTTCAATCACTATGCGCCGAGCGAATACTATCTCTTTGACGATGCCGCCGAACCCGAACAACTTGCGAAAAGACCCAAGGAGTATTTTGTCGATACCGGTTATCTTCACGACTGGCCGTGGAACTCCGGTGGATTGCCCGCTGTGCTTGAAAAAGGCGAGGGGGAATTTCTGCTTTATTTCGCCGATGAACCGTCACGGGCGGAACGGCTGCAGATCGACTATGATACGGCAGTGCCGTTCCCGATTTCCGTGAAGATCAACGGCAGAAAGATCACGCTGCGCAACACGCCGGGACAGGCTGTGTCACGCAGCAGTCAGGAGTTGGCGGATGCACTCGTTTGCGGGCATAACCGCATCGAACTGAAATTCCCTGCCGGGAATGTCAATATCGCCGGGATCGGCATTTCGTCCAACTGACGGAACGCTGTTGTTTATTTACTGTTGACGAGACGGATCGAACGGAAATAGATTTTCGGGGCAGAGGCTTTGCTGTCGGCAACGCTGCTGTCGGCAAGCAGTGAGAGGCGGACGAGTTTGCCGCGCCACTCGCCGTCTGCGGCTCCGCCGTACACGGCGATCCGTTTGCCGTTCGTCAGAGAACAGGTGATTTTCTGAATGGTTTTCGGCTCTCCTTTAAGATCGTACTGCATCAGAAACGTCTGACCTTTTTCATCGAGAAAACGGAGGCGCAATGCACGGAAGTCCCCCCTTGCCACTTCGATTTCGATATGGGGCATACTGCCTTGGGGAACACGGCGGTTCAACGAACAGTAAGTGCCTTTTTTGCCCAGCATGGGCTGAAGGCAGACTGCCGGTTTGTTGTCGGGCAGCGTGACCGGATAACAACGGGTCAATGTGCCGCCGAACTCCTGACCGATTTCAACGTTCCAGGGACCTTTGTATTTTCCGTCGGGGAAACCGATCTCCTGTGCCGTAACGGAAAAAAGGAGAAACAGCAGTGCAAAAATACCAAATTTCATAAGCGTTTATTTCCTTCTGAAAAAGAGCCAGCAGAATTTTCCCGGGTCAACGTTGCCGGAAACGACACCGTCACCCCACAGCAGCGCACCCCTGCGGTTGCGCGGCGGACCGTCATTTTCATTGATCACCAGCGACATCGCCAGCGGGAAACCGTTTTCGGGGTCTTTGACACCCAGTTCGGAGAACGGAAACTCCACATGAAACGTCGTGAGATTGCCTTTGCGTGAGGTGCGGACTTTTACCTTTGTCGGCGCAGATAATCCAAACTGCGAATACTCCCGCAGACAGACATCTTTCCCATCGCTGGTACGGCAGATCTGATAGGCGGTCGCATTCTGCGGAGCGGGAACATCGGCGGTGATGGCGGCAAATGCGATTTGCAGACTGTCGCCCTGCCAGATTTCGTTGCCGGGATAACCCTGTACGTGACGGTTGTCGGTCACATAAAAATCCGCATAAAGATTTTTGTCATCGTAACTCAACTTCATTTTGCAGGAGAGGTCTTTCGGGTCGTAAAGTCCGCCCCAGTGCAGATAGAGCCAGTTTTCCGCCCGGTCAAGCACGATGTCAGCCGTCCCCTCATTCCGGCGGGGAACATAGGTCACTTGCGGAGGAAATGTGGTTACGGAGTTTGCAGTTGCGGAAATACGTTTCTGAACAGAAATTGATTTGATCTTCACATTTTCCGGAACGCCGTTGAGCAGAACGGGGCGGGCGGTGAGCATTACGGAAAAAAGTTCCGGGTCGGGTTCCCGCTTGCGTACCGCACCGGGACGGCCGTAGATCGCCCAATCCTGAAATCCCCACGGACGGCGGAGCGTTTCTCTGCCGGCAATGGTCATATCAACGGCATCGGTTCTGCTGCCGTTGCGATCGAGGATGAGTTGTGCTTTGGCGTTGAGGTGACGTGACCACAACGCCAGCGTAAAGGTATTGTCGGGCATCTTGAAGAGCAGGGCGCGGATATTGCCGTCTTTGCAAGGGAGGGTTTTCACAAATTTTCCGTACTGTGCCGTTTTTGCCACACTGCGGGCGGCGAAAAATGCGGCTTTGGGCGTGAAGTCCTGACAGACCATACCGAAGTTGTCCTCCTGTTCGGAGAAACGGTATCCGTCATCGTGGAGTTCGTACCAGCTGATGAGTTTCACTTCCGGGATGGTGCGTGCAAGCAGCATTGCCTGTGCGATATTATCCGCCTGAGCCTCTTCTGTGACTCCGGTGATGCCGCCGTGGGTCGGCCAGCCGAATTCGGTAATGAAAACGGGATATTTTTTCCCTTTGGCATAACGGCGGACGACATCGACATGTTCCTGAACTTTGGCCCGCCACACTTCAGCGTTGCCCCGCTGTAAAAAGGTGTAGATATTGAATGAAACAATATCGCACGCATCGAGCATACCCAGTTTGCAGGCACTTTCCAGCCAGCTTGCGCCGCGCATGATGGAGTTGGTAATGACCTGTGCGTCGGGATCGGTTTCTTTGATGACGGCATAGGCCTGTTTCAGCAGTTTGACGTAGCTTGCAACATCGCCCTTGCCGCGGAATTGAGGAGCCATTCCGGAGCCGCCCTCCCATTCGTTCCACACCTGATAGAACCGGACTTTGCCCTTGTAATGGTTGACAACGAAGCGGACGTATGCGAGGTAGGCATCGATATCCGGCTGTGTTTTGGGGTAGCGGCCGCCGATGACCTCATTGCTGGGCCCGAGGATCAGTACGTTGTTCAGCCCTGCCTGCTGCATGGTGTTCACGTGGCGGTCAACGACAGGAGATGCAGAAAGCGGTTTTTTCAACGTCTGCCAATGTTTCCAGAATGTGTCGTCACGGACGGATGTTGCCCCCGCATTTTTTATCAGTTCAGAAGTCTGTCGGGGAGTTCCGAAGTAAAAAACACTGTGAGTTTGAATACAGAACGACATCTCCGGTTCTGCCGCAAACAGCGGCAGAAGAGAGGCGCAAAAGGCACAAATGATCCATGCTTTCATAATTGATCCAATTTTACTGGTTGATATCCTGTTTTACGACACCATCTTCTCCGATGTAGTATTTGACAGTCATGGGGCTTGCCGCAAGATCATTTTTCGCCAGAGCACCGACATGACCATCGGCAAAGCCGACATTCAGGCGTCCGCTGTGCTGGAGATAAAGTCCGGCACCCTGTTCACATGCACCCCAGGGCATGAAGCCGAAGCAGGGGCTCCCCGGATTTTTGACCGTACTGTAGGTGTCAGCCATCAGGAACATTTCACCCGGCTGTTTCATTTTTCCGAGGTTGAGGTAAAGACCGCCATTCGAGAAAACTGACCAGTAGTCGCCCATTTTGGATGCCATGCCCGCATCCGTATGATAGGCATAACCGTTGCGGACCATTCCGTAAGAAGCCCAGTAGTGGCTCCATTTTTTGTCGTAGCCGTTGACATCACGCATCGGGTTGCTGGCGGGGCAGATCACGGTGGTGCGGTCAACCAGACCTTCTGCGGCAAGAATACCATTGAAGTGGAGGTTGCCGCCGCCGTTGTAGGCAATGATCGTAACAGCGAAAAAGTCGTTGTAATTCTGTGAGTACTGCACATGACCGAGAACAGACTGTTTCAGATTGTTGGTACAGGCAATGGCGCGGGCTTTGGCGCGTGCCTTATTCAAAGCGGGCAGCAGCATAGCCGCGAGAATAGCAATGATTGCAATTACGACCAGAAGTTCGATCAAGGTAAAATGTTTGTGTTTCATTGTTTTCGCCTTTCTTTATTTTATGGGTTCTGCAGATATTATACCGCAGATTTTGGCGAAAAACAATATGTAAAACAGCAATGTTTCCGTTTTGTTTTATTTTTTACTTATTTTTTACTTGTTTTGCAGAAATGCAACCGAACCGGCATCTTTGAAAACCGGATGGAATACGATGTTTTGTACCGGTTTGCCCTCTATTCTGTCTGCCAGAGTCTTCACCGTGGCATCCGCCATGCTTTCCAGCGGCCAGCCGATCGTTGAGAGAGGCGGAACGAAGTTTGAAGAAAAATTATCCATTTCCTGAACCAGCAAAGAGAAATCATCCGGAATGAAAAGCCGTTTCTGATATGCCCAGCGCAGAAGGGTGTCGGGCAATCCCCGTCCTTCCGGCACAAAGAACGCGGTCACTTTATTTTGAAATGCTCTCTCCATTAAAGGGTAAAGTTGTTCGGCATAGTTTTTTTCACCGTCGATGGGCAGATTTTCCACAACACCGGATTTGGCGAATGTTTCGTTGAAAGCGTTGTACAGCCGCAGTTTCGGCTCCTGATTGCAGCAGGAGGAGAAGTAGACCATGCCGACTTTGCGGTGTCCCCGTTCCTGTAAGATCTGCGCCGCAAGTTTGCCGAATTCCGCAAAGGGCAAAGTGACATCAGAGAGCATGGAGCCTTCACGGGAAAAAATCACCGACGGAATGCCTTTGCACCGCCGCAGAAGATCGACACTGTGGATAAAACTGTGCAGATTGATGATGCCCGCAAGTTGGGGGTCTTTGGCAATATTGCCCAAAATCGGCAGAAGTCCCTTGGCGCGGATCTCCTGCGGAATACAGCAGTTACGGCAGAAGTATCCGTATTTATGGATCGCTTTGAGCCAGACTTCATAAATATTGGCGTTTCCCTGGGTGATAAGGGCGATCCAGCGGCGCGGGGGAAGTTCGTGACAGCCGTAGGGGTGATAATTGAGTTTTTCGATCGCCTTATAGACTTTTTTCTGCAGTTCCTCACTGATGGAGTGGGTACGGTTGATGACAAAAGATACTGCCGTTACAGAACAGCCCGCTTCACGTGCAACATCTTTCAATGTTATTTTCTTTTTCCGGATGTAGATCCCTTTTCCCATAACCGTTCTCCTGTCAAAAAACGGGCTGCCGCACTATCTTTGCAACAGCCCGTTGTTTCTATGTTCAGGAATTACATTCCCTGCGGCATACCCTGGGGCATCGCCAGTTTGAATTCGACTTTGTTGGCTTTCATCAGTTGAGCCATGTAATCGGCAATGGCTTTCTGCTGAGCCTGACCGTTGAGATAGGCTTCGATGCTTGCCTTGGCTTTGTCAAAGGGTTCGGTGGCGGCGGGAATGACCGCATCCAGACGGATCAGGTGATAGCCGTACTGGGTCTTGACCGGGCCGACGATCTTGCCTTTGGTGTCGATTGCAGCGGCGGCATCTTCAAACTCTTTGACCATTACGCCCTGACCTTTGGGGAAGGGCTGAAGTTTTCCGCCTTGAGCCTTGCTGGGGCAGGCACTTTCTTTCTTGGCGATCTCTTCAAATTTGGCAGGTGTTTTCTGCAGTTCTTTGTAAGCGGCAATGGCTTTTTCCAAAGCGGCTTTGTCGGCGGCGGCTTTGTCTTTTGCCTTTTCGTCAGCGACAAAGAGGATGTGAGAGACCTGAAGCATTTCCGGACGTTTGAACTGATTGATGTTCTTGTCGTAGAAGGCTTTTGCTTCGGCATCGGTCACTTTTTTGACTTTGCTGATGATATTCTTTTCAAGGAACATCCGCAGAGCAAACTGTTTCTGGAGCTGGGGATTGGATGCCATCTCCTGAATTCGCTTGTCGAGGGTGGTGTTCTGCATCTTGAACTGCTGTTCCAGCATGGCGCGCTGTTCTTTGGTCATGCTTTCGAGTTCTTTGCGCAGTTCGGCTTCCACCATTTGTGCAGTGACTTTGATATTGCTTTTTGCGATCTCTTTTTCCATGAGCTGCTGTTCGACCATGCCGCGGACGATGCCGGGAGCCATCTGCTTGAGCAGATCAGCAGTGAACATGGGCGGGATATTCCCGTCGGGCATCTGGGATCTCAGGAATGTTTCCACATCCTTGCGGGTAATGTTTTTGCCATCCACAACAGCGACCACGGCGGGCAGGGCCTCCCAGATCGCAGGAGATGCCTGCTGCGGGGCTGGTTTTGCCGCCGGAGCGGGTTTCGCCGTCTGTGCCGTTGCGGGCGGAGCCGCTTTGGCTGACGGTGCTTTGGGGGCGGCAGATGCACTGCACATCAGACCGATCGACAGGATCGGCAACATCCATTTTGTTGTTTTCATAACGCATTCCTCCTTTTTTGTTTAGGGTTCTGAAACAACGTCATCACATTATATAACACTATTTAATGTATATTTCAAATGCAAAATCAGAAATCTTTGTGATTTTTTGCAATTTTCAGCAGTAAAGCCTGTAAAAATGTATAAAAACGCGTGACGGAGGCGATTTCCAGTTTTTCGGCGGGACTGTGCGGATCGGTCAGGGTCGGGCCGAAGGAGATCATATCCAGACTGCCCGCCCGTTCCTGAATGATGCCGCATTCCAGACCGGCGTGGATCACCTTTACTTCCGGTGATTTGCCGAACGTTTCCTGATAAACTGTTTTGCTGAGTTCTGCAATGACTGAATTGCGTGAAGGCGTCCAGCCGGAGTAGATGCTGCCGACGGCACACTCCCCGCCGGCGGCACGGCAGCGGGCGATCAGTTCGGCGGTCAGTTGCTCCCGTTCCGCATTGGCAAAACTGCGCTGACTGCTCCGCACATGCAGAAATCCGTAGCGCATACTCCATGCCGCCAGATTGGAACTTGTGCGCACGGCGTTGAATGTCTCATCAAAAGCGATCACGCCGTTGGGCAGTGAACTCAGGCAGTTCAGGATCGTTTGCTGTTTTTCCGTCTGCCATACCGACAGCGGTGTTTCGCAGGGTGTTACTGTTATTTCAAAAGCGGGCGGGGCGTCAAACTCCTGTTTCAACTGCTCCTGAAAACGGAGTGCGGCGGCTTTCAATGCTTCCGTATCCTGACAGACGGCGGAGACGGCGGCTTCGCGGGGAATGACATTATCCAGATCGCCGCCGCTGACATCGGCAAGATGAAGTCCCGGCTGTTCCGCCAGAAAACGGCACAGATAAGCGAGCGCATTGCCGCGGCGGTCGGCGATGTTACAGCCGGAATGACCGCCTGAAAGACCGCTGAGCGTGATTTTTACCCCCTCTGAATGGGCGGGAGGCTCTGCACTGCCGGGGTCAAACTTCAGTTCCAGACGTGCGCCCCCCGCACAGCCGACGTAAAAGATGCCCTCTTCTTCGGAGTCCAGATTGAGCAGAAAATCTCCTTTGAGAAATGCCGCTGACAATGCTCCCGCTCCGGTCAGGCCCGTCTCTTCCTCCACGGTGAATACCGCCGCCAGCGGTCCGCAGCGGAACTCTTTATCGAAAAGAAGTGCAAGTGCCGCAGCAATTCCGATGCCGTCGTCACTGCCGAGTGTGGTGCGTTTCGCCGCCCGCACCCAGCCGTTTTCCTCTTTCAATTCAATGGAGTCGGTCAGGAAGTTGAATGTTTCGCCTTCCTCCGATTGCGGAACCATATCCAGATGTGCCTGCAAAATGGTCAGAGGGGCATTTTCAAATCCGGGGGAGGCGGGGCGGTCGATGCGGATATTGCCGACTTCGTCACGGCGGACTTTCAAGCCGTTGGCTTTGGATTGCCGGATGATCCAATCGCCCAGTTGCTTTTCAAATCCGGAGGGGTGGGGGATCTGACAGATCGTTTCAAAGAGCTGCCAGACACGTTCTGTTTCATGCGGTACAGTAAAATTCATGATGAAATTCCTTTTTTTTACACAATATAATTTATTTTTTGACGTTTTCAACTTGAAATTTGTTAAAAGAGTGATAAACTGAAAATATAGAGAAACAAACAGGAGGTTTACGATGAAGAAATTTTTAATGACGTTGTTTGCCCTTGCCGTTTTCGGACTTTGCGGCGCAGAGATCAACTGGCTGGAAGATATGGGCAAGGCCGCTGAAGTTGCAAAAAAAGAAAAGAAACCGATACTGATCCTCTTTACCGGATCGGACTGGTGTCCGCCCTGTATGCGAATGGCAAAAGAGACCTGGAGCAATCAGCAGGTCATCGGATATGTCAACAAACATTATGTGCCGCTTCTGGTTGATATGCCGAAACGGAAACTGCTGACGCACGAACAGGCAAAGAAAAACAATCAACTTGCTGAAAAATACAAATTGCAGTTTGTTCCGACGATCATCGTCGTTGATGCGGCGGGAGAGGAAAAAGCCCGTACCGGGTTCAATACTCCGGATGATTTTCTGAAATTCCTGAAGAAGTTCTGATATGCGTTATTCTGTCATCTTTGTTGCGTTCGTCTGGTGTGCCGCACTCGTTGGCGGAGAGCCTTTCGTGTGGAAACTGCTGCCGTACCGTGACCGTGTTGCGGTGGAAGTGACGGTCGCGCCCGATCACTATTTCTACGATAATACGTTAAGTATCACCGTGACCGGGGCGGACGGCAAAACGCTCCTTCCGGCGCAAAAAGCGGCAACGACGCTTTTCAAAGATGAATTTTCCGGCGATACCGCCATTTATCCGGCGGGTGTTCACAAATGGGTTTTCAACGGTCTGCCGCCTTTTCGGGCGAAAATATCCTTTCAGGGATGCCGGAAAGGGACGGCGGCAGAACCGGCTCTCTGCATGATGCCGCAGGATATCACGCTTGACAGCGAACTCCCGGCGGAACGGCTCGCAGGGGAGGCGGCGGAATTTGCTCTGCCGCTGGAAAAATTCAAAACCGCTGCCGTCCGTTCCGGAACGATGACGGAGGCGGAGTTTCTGCAATTTCTCCGGCAGAAAGAAGTTTCCCCTGCAACGGCGGCAAGCCGGGGAATGGCGGCTCTGCTGCTGTTGACACTGCTTGGGGGGATCTTGCTTAACTTCACGCCCTGCGTGCTGCCGATGATCCCTATAAATCTGGCGATCATCGGGGCGAAAAATGCGGGGCGTTCTGCCGGATTTCGCCGCGGTTTGTGTTACGGGGCGGGAATGGCTGTGACCTACGGAATACTCGGTTTGGCGGTCGTGCTTGCCGGGGCGCGTTTCGGGGAGTTGAACAGTCAGAGCTGGTTCAATTTTCTGATCGCCGCGATTTTCATTGCGCTTGCATGCAGTATGTTCGGGTGGTTCAATCTGGATTTCAGCCGTTTTTCGCCTGCTCTGCGCTCGAAAATTTCGGGTTCACGGGAGGTGGTCGCCTTTGCTCTCGGCGGAGTTTCGGCACTGCTGGCGGGGGCTTGTGTGGCTCCGGTCGTGATCGGAACTCTGCTGGCGGCGGCTCAGTTTTATCAGGCGGGGCATATCGCTGCACTCGGACTGCCGTTTCTGCTCGGCGTCGGCATGGGGCTGCCGTGGCCGCTGGCGGGTGCGGGGCTTGCCGTTCTGCCGAAACCGGGGAAGTTTATGGTGCATATCAAGCACGCACTGGGGGGGATCATCCTCATTGCGGGCGGATATTATTTGTATCTCGGGTACACCCTGCTGCCGGGGAAATATGATGCTCAAGCGGAGTTTCTCCGTCTGAAAGATGCCATGGTGCGTGCCGAAGCGGACGGGAAACCGGTATTGATCGACTTCTGGGCGACATGGTGCAAAAACTGCAAGGCAATGGAGCGCGAAGTGCTTGCAAAACCCGCCGTCAAACACGCCCTTGAGGGGTTTGAAGTTGTGAAATTTCAGGCGGAAAAACCCAATGACCCCGCAACTGCCGCCCTGCTGAAAAAATGGGACATCCCCGGACTGCCCGCCTTTGTTATCCTCCGCAGAGCCGACGGGAACTGACAAAATATCAATTCCCCGAAGTCAAATCCGGACTTCTGTCAGCGGCATCAACAGCCGCATCGTTAAAAAAACTCAAAATTTTTTCTTTTGTTTTCTTGACATTTTTCTGTTTTGGTGCTAAGGTAATGCTAAATTGAATAAAATAAAAAATTAGCACTATTTGAAAACATGGCCGCCAATCTGTCAAATGATGTGAGAAAATATATCCTCACGCTCATTCAGCAGGGGATTTCCTCCGGGAATGACAAACTGCCGAAGGAGCGGTCGATCGCCGCCGCTCACGGGGCGAGTTACGGCACGGTACGTCTGGTTACGCAGCAGTTGGAGGCCGAGGGCTTCATCCGCAAGGTGCGCGGCTCCGGAACCTATATCCTGCCGGAGGCGGCTCGACTTCTCCGGCAGTCCACATGGCGCAGACTCTGGTATTTCCACAGCCCCGGCACCCGCATCCGGAATCCGGAGGACTGCGAGAGCAATTTCGGCAGTTTTGTGTTGCAGGAGATCCGCAGTACGGCATCCGCCCGGAATTGGAATTTACAGGAGATCACCGTTCTTTCCAACGATCAGTTTTTAAACGGTTTGCGTCGGAATTTCTCCTCCGGCGATGCCATTCTCTATCTGCCTCCGACCGAACCTTTTACCACCCGGCAGTTGGGGGAACTTGCCCGTTATGACTCTGTTCCGCTGGTGGTCATCGACGCGGAATTCGGCGATATTACCATTTCCAACGTCACGACCGACAACCGTTTCGGCGGTATGCTTGCGGCACGTCAACTGCTTGAACAGGGGTGCCGCAGTCTGACCGTTGTTTTAAGTGAACCGCACTTGCGTCAGCAGCGTTCCCGTCTGCAGGGGTTCAAAGAACTGGCTGAACTTGCCGGAGTTCCCGTTGAAGTCATTGATTGCGCCGTTGCAGTCAACGATGACCGTATCGAAAAGGTAAAACAAACCCTGCGTCCCCGTTTTGAGGCGGGGGCGTTCCCCGAGGCGGTCTTTGTGACTTCGGATGCCGGGGCGTTCGGCTTTTTTGAACTTTGCAGAGAGTTCGGAGTTGTGCCGGGCAAAGACATTGCTCTGATCGGCTTTGACGGCGTTCCGGTCGGCAGAAAACTGAAGCCCTCTCTTGCCTCCATTGCCCAGCCGGTGCATGATATTTGCGGCAAGGTTTTTGATATTCTGGAAAACTGGAAACCCGGGACACATCCGCAGTATCAGTTATATCCGACAGTGACTTCCGGCGAAACATGCTCTCTGCCGGAACACATTGCCGGAAAACGCCCGCAGATGGTTCAACCCATCCGAAATATGATTTACAGGAGTCCTGAAAAATGATGCGTGATGTACGGAAATACGGGGCAGCCGGGGACGGTGTAACGCCTGATACCGCTGTGATCCAGCGTGCCATCGACGACGGCGGCGTGATTTTCTTCCCGCCGGGGCGTTATCTGACCGGTACGCTCTATTTGCGTGACAACACCCATTTGTATATCGGTATGGGGGCGGAGTTGTTCGCCAGTCCGGATTTGAATGATTACAACAAAGCGGACTTCGTTCCGCAGAACGGTGCCAGTAAAGCCGAATGTACCACCGGCGGTCACCTGATTGTGGCACATGAGTGTACCAATGTTATGATTTCCGGCGGCGGAAAAATCACCGGCAACAGTTCTGCATGGCTTACGCAACCCGATCCGTCCTGCCCGATACTGCTCAAAACCGAACTCCGTCCGGCGCAGATGCTCTGGTTCTGCGAATGTACCAATGTCCGTATCATGGATCTTGATCTGGGCGATGCCCCTTACTGGCACTGTTTTATCTGGGGCTGCGAAGATGTGATGATACGCAATATCCGCATCCGGGGCAACCGCCGTGTGCAGAATAGTGACGGTATTGATGTGGATTGCAGTAAAAATGTTATTATTTCCGACTGCAATATCGACACTTCCGATGACTGCATTACCATGCGTGCTGTGAATTCCCGCCTGAAAACGCCCCGTGCTTGTGAAAATGTACTGGTGCAGAATTGCATTTTGCAAAGTGCCTATGCCAATACTATCCGCATCGGCGTGGGCGGCGGAGAAATTTGCAATGTGGTCTTTGACAATCTGATGCTGCTGGGCTATCTGCGGGGCATCAAGATGAATTGCAGTTGGAATGCCGCTTCCCGCGGCGTAAATATCCATGATATTGAATTCCGCAATATCCGTAACTTCACCCGTTGTCCTGTTACCATGCGGGGCAACAACTGTCATCTGCCCGCACCGCCCAATTCCGCCATGCACCATATCCGTTTCAGGAACATTTCCGGAACGCTGGAGCAAAGCTGCTTTATTGAGGGCGAAAATGATTTGATTAAAGATATCTCTTTTGAGAATATCGACTTTGTCTGCCACGGTAAAGGTCCGGCACAAGACCTTTCTGCCGACGGTTTGTGGGGACATATTTCCACCGATGCGGTATTTGAACTTCACGATGTGAAAGAACTTCTCTTCCGCAACGTAAAAATCCGCTATGCCGACGGAATTTCCGGCTGGACAACAGAGTGCCGTGCTGTCAATGCAGAAAATCTGCATTTTGAAAATTGTGATTTCCCCTTATAAATGATAAAATAAAAAAGTTCAACCCGAAAAAAAGGAGACCCGAAAAATGAAACAGAAAAAAGCGAAAATCCGTTCCGCCCATGGGGGGGTAAAGGCATCAGCTTTTACCTTAATTGAACTCCTCGTCGTAATCGCCATAATCGCCATCCTCGCCGCCATGCTTTTGCCCGCACTCAACAAGGCGCGCGCAAAGGCAAAGACCGTTCAGTGTCTCAATAATCATAAACAAGTTGTATCCGCTCAACTCCAATACGCCGGTGATTTCAATGACCATATTACAGTGTATAACTCCGGAAACAGTTGGGCAAATCGTGTTGACAACGCTTGGTGGGCAAATTTGCTTGAGCCATACTGCCCTGTTCCCAAATGGTTGGAAAAAAAAGACGGAAAACCCAAAACAGGCCCCATGGTCTGTCCGCTTATGACCGACTATCAACTTACTTTCGGCAGCGGCATCGGTATTCATGCTTTTGGTGATAATCATCGCGTCTCCAATTACGCCTGGTCTGTCAAAGTCACTAAAGTAAAAAATTCTTCTTCCAATATTCTGGTTGCTGATGCGACCCGTTATCAGGCAAACGGCGAACTCAATGGAGCAAGCAATTTCGTTTGCTGGTGCTGGTTTGGCCGGTGGTTGACTGCCAATGACGACAACTATAATCTGCTGCCCCGCCATGAAACCGGCGGAACGCTTACTGATGGCAAAACCAACGCCGCCATGTTTGACGGACACGCCGAATCGCTTACCTACAAACAGTTGAATGATTCCGACTATACCGGTCACATCACTCACTACAACGGATATTGATTGAGGAGTTTAATATATGATAAAAACTTTTTTTGCATTTCTTGCTCTTTCAAGCACGCTTGCCGGTGCCGATCTTATATTGGATTTGACGGCAGGAAAGGCTCCCTTTGTAAAAGGCTGCCGACTTGTGAAAACAACAAAATTTGAAGAAAAACCAAACGGCTTTTACTTTAATGGCAAAGATGCCAATATCAATTACGGTACTCCCAAAATCACCGGTTCTTTTGCATTTGCCGTTCAGGTCAATCTGGAGGCTCTTCCCCCCAAACGGGCGGCAATCGCTCTGCGTCGCGGCTTTCACCACATTCTCGCCTGCGACAGCAAAGGACAAATCATTCTGGAAATTTGGGGGAAAAATAAAAAAGAACGCCTTATTGTCAAAGGACAAACCCGTTTGATCCCGGGGAAACCGTGCCTGATTGCCGCCATATTTGACACTTCCAACAACCGCGAAGGTCTGAAACTTTACGTCAACGGCACACTGGAAGGTGAGGCTTTGCTGATGGATCATGTCTTCCCCTACGGCAAAGAGATTATTTTCGGAGCAGACAATCCCTATGGAAAAAACATTGAACCAATGAAAGGCACGCTCAATTTTATCCGGGTTTGGAACGGACTCCCCTCCGCTGCCGAATTGAAAGCATGGCAGAAATACGCAGAAGACAATACCACTCCGGTTTTGTCAAAAAACGGCATTGTATCTGTTGCGGATTTCGGAGCCGTTCCCGGTGACGGAAAGGATGATACCGCAGCCGTGCGTAAGGCTTTCAAGTTCGCTGTTTCCAATAAAGCCGCCAAGTTGACATTTCCCAAAGGCATCTACAATTTTGCCCAAGCCCCCGGCAGCATCTGGCAGCCCGAACACTGGCTGTTTTGGATGCGCAATGTAAATAATTTGGAAATCGACGGTCAGAACTCCACATTTCTTTTTGAAGGAACACAGAACTTCTGTAACTCAGAAAACTGCAAAAATGTAACTTTCAAAAACTTCACGGTCAACTATACCGAACCATTTTACACCTGCGGCAAGGTTGTTGCCATGACAAATGACAAACGGCAATTTGACGTCCAATTCGACCCTTATCTTTTCAGGATCAAGGGAGGAGAACCAATCCCGTCCTGGAGCGAAGTGACTCCGGAAAACCTTCTTAACATCAACGGGGGAATGTTCGTAAACTACCGTGTGGCACAAACCCGTTTGATCGCCCCCGACATCTTGCGGATCTATTCCTCTGATGCAATGAAACCGTTGAAACTTGGTATGTACCTGATGTTACGCCACTTTACTTACAGCGGCTCCGTTTTCCGTCTGCACCACTCTGTTGGTCACAAATTGGAAAATATTACGATACATTCCGGAAAAGGCATGGCTGTTGTCGGGCAATATCTGGATGGTATGGAACTGCGTAATATACGGGTATGGCCGGCAGAAAATTCCCCGTTCGCGCTTTCTGTATCCTCCGATGTTTTCAATCTTCTCGGCTGCTATGGTAAAATTTTGATCGAAAACTGCAGTGTCAAAGGCAGCAAAGATGATTCCATCAATATTTTCAGCAACATCTATGGAGTACGGAAAATCACAGGCAAAAACTCCATTATCATGGGAACTCCCAGATTTCACTCCGGCGAAGTTCCGAATGACAAAGCGGGCGATCAAGTGGCTTTTTTACGTCCGGATTTCACCCGTTACGCCGTTCGCACGATCAAAACAGCCAAACAGGTGTTTTCAAAACGTCATTCTGAAATCACTTTCACGGAAGATCTGCCAAAAGAACTGAATCCGGATAAAGATATTATTATGACACTGAAACAACCTGAAAGCGTTATCATCCGCAACAGCAAATTCCACAGCGAAGGACGCATTTGCATCCAAACTTCCAATGTAACAGTGGAAAATTGCGAACTGATCAATTCCAGCGGTTTTCAACTCAATGTGTGTATCCAACCGTGGTATGAAGGCATTCCATCCAACAATATTATCGTTCGCAACAACCGCTTTGTAAACAGCAGTCAGAACGGTTTTCGCAACCTCCCGGCAACATTGATCGTATCTGCCGAAGGAGCAATTCCCGGTGTGCAGGACGGTTTGAGTCAGGGCGGCTTGATTCCCTTCCCCGTACATAGCAACGTAGAGTTTTCCAATAATACGCTTGAAGGAGGCTTCAACAGTGCTATGATTGTCTCATCTGTAAAAAATCTGATTGTCAAAAACAACAAATTCAGCAATTTCTGTACCGATACCCATATTCGCCCGTGGCGTATTCCCAAACGCACCTGGAACCAGAATGTTATCAATATTGCAGACGGAGTTGAAAATGCTGTTTTTGAAAACAATACCTACACCGGCAAAACAACGGGGAAAATCGCAATCAGCAAAAAACTGCCGAAAGACGCAGTGAAATTTCAAAATAACAAAGGTTTCAGTATCGAGCAGAAAGACATGACTCCCTGATCAAAAAGAAGAATGAGTATGAAAACGTGCAAAGGTAACTTCGCATGATATTCATTATATGAATTCAAGATATGAATTTTTAACTAAAAAGGAGACCCGAAAAATGAAACAGAAAAAAGCGAAAAACCGTTCCGCCCATGGGCGGGTAAAGGCTTCAGCCTTTACCTTAATAGAACTCCTCGTTGTGATTGCCATCATTGCAATCCTCGCTGCCATGCTCTTGCCCGCTTTGAATAAGGCGCGGACAAAAGCCAAGATCGCCGGTTGTGTCAGTATGCTGAAGCAGTTCGGCACAGCCGCCGCCATGTACGAAGGCGATTACGGCTGGCTGCCCGGACCCCAAAATTCAGGCGAGGGCAATATAAAAGAGAACAGATGGCATCAAGTCCTCCGTCCCTATTTGGATCAAAATCCCGCCACACGATCATGGTCTGATTACGTGGCGTTTTTGAAACGTTACCGCTGTCCCGGTATTGCAGGATCAAGTTCAGATACATTTGGTTATGCTCCCAACTCTTTTACTTTTATGGAATATCCTGACTGGCATTGGAAGATGAGTCCGATTGCAGTTGTGCCCGGCTATGAAAAGGCAAATGCCAATGATAAACGATATTTGGTTCGTTCTTCTTCAAAACTTACCAGTTGGGGAAATGCGAAGCCTTCCTCCAGTATTCCTTATATCATGGATGCTCCGCACACCAAAGATACAGACACTACTACCAAAGAGACGTGGCCAGTCGTGCTGAACAGCAACTATCTTTTCAATACCTCAAATGGAGTTTATGACCAGCGTCATGGCGAATGGGTTTACAATATGTTGATGCTCGAAGGAAACGTGGAAACGATCCGGGATACGCCCAAAGTTGGTGATGCGGGGGTTGGCAACCGCATCAGTTATAATTTGCTCGTTAATTGAACTATTGATATACCAAAGGAATTTTTATGTTGAAGATGATTTTTACCGCCGCTGCCGCCGCCGGTTCGCTGGCTCTCTCCGCCGCCGCAGTGGAATGGAATTTTACCCAGCCGGAAAAATGGACGTTCCCCGCCGGACTCAAAGTGGAAGAACTCAAGGAAGGTACGCTTGTGACCGTTCCGGAGAAACCCGCATGGGGCAAACCGCCCAAAATTTATCAGATCAAAGAACTCTCCACCCGTATCAAAGCGGGAATGGAGCAAATCTCCTTTACCGCAGAACTGATTTCCGGAAGCGGCGCCACCGTCGGACTCGTTCTGACCGATGCCAAAGGCGAATCTTTCGCCTATCCGCAACTGCCCATCAAAGCCGGTGCAAAAAAACTGTCGTGGAATTTGACCAAACCCGCAGGCAGTTGGGGCAAAAATAAAGACGGAAAGATCGACTACCCCGCCTATGTGAACGGCTTTATGCTCCACCAGTACCCGGTGACGCATCCGGCACAGATTTTGTTCCGCAACACCAAAGCGGCTCCTTCCGCTGCTTCTGCACAGGAGTTCAAACCGGTCACGTTCCGTTTCGCCGCCCCCGAAAAATGGGATTTCGGAAAGAATATCAAAATGGAAAAACTTCCCTACGGGTTGAAAGCCTCCGTTACTGAACCTGTCAAATGGGGACAGAAAGTAAAAAGTTTCAGCCTCTTTGAACGCTCCGGCGCACGGCTGAACGTCGTGGATAACAAGATCGCCTTTTACGTCGAACTCCTTGACGGCGGCGGCATCTCTTTCGGAATGGATATCCGCGATGCCAAAGGAGAAAGTTTCGCTCTGCCGCAGAAAGGAGTGAAAAAAGGTCTGAATTATCTGGAATTCGACCTCGCCAAACCCGCCGGGAGCTGGGGCAAAAACAAAGACGGAAAAATCGATTTCCCCATTACGCTGGATCGGGTCGTTTATTTCCAGTATCCCGCCGGAAAAAATGGTACACTGCTTTTCCGCAACCCCGATGCAAAACTGGAAAAAGGTATGGTCACGACCCGTGAAAAATTCTACACTTTCGGTGATGCCGCAAAATGGGATCTGCGCACACCCGGATTTGACCGGCAGGACGACAAAGAGAGCCTGACCCTTCAACTCAAGCCGGAAAAAAAAAGCACCAAACCCATTTTCGGCAGATTGTGGAGCCGGGATCTGGATCTTACCAAGATCGGTTCGCCCTACGCCATCGAACTGGATGTTGAACTTCTCGAAGGCAGCGGCGCGAATGTCGGCATGGTCATTATGGATTCCCACGGCGAACATTTCGCCGCACGGGAAAAAGGGGTGAAGAAAGGAAAAAATACCCTTGTATTCACCATTCCGGAAGATTTGGGCAAGGGGTGGGGCCCCCGCAAAAACAACAGGATCGACGGCGACATCAAACTGATGCAGTTGTACCTCGTCCAATATCCGAACAATCCTTCCGCCAAAGTGCGTTTCACGGAACTGCGCAAGCGGGAGTTGAAAAAAGATGTGGAGGCAGTCTCTTTCTCCTATGAAACCGGTCTGGTGCTGCCTGTCCTCAAAGTGGGCTGTGAAAAAGATTTTGCCCTCAAACTGACCAATAACAGCAATGAAACAGTCTCTTTTTCCGCCGATTTGAAACTGGTTCACGCCGATGGAAAAGAGCGGAAACTTTCCCGCAAATTCGTTCTGCCCGCTTTCGGTTCGGCAAACTGGCCGATGGAGTGGACGAAGGAGCATCTGCGGGGGGTATGGCGTGCCGATCTGACTTTTACTTCTGCGGATAAACTCCGGGTCGCCCGCAGCACCCGCACCAGTTTTATCTATATGCAGCCCGCAGGACCGAATGATTATCTCAACAGTGAATTTGTCGTTGGCGTGAATATCCGCCAGACTCATTTCTCGTATGCGGATCAGGATAAACTGGCGCAGCTGGCCTCGCTCATCGGCTGTAAACTGCTCCGCAGCGGTCACGGCTGGGAGACCGTCGAACCCGTCCCCGGGAAATTCGATTTTACCCTGTATGACCGTCTGCGTGACCTCAACGAAAAATACAATATGCAGTTTATGCAGTTGGTCGCCTATACGCCGAAACACGCCGTACGTGACCCGAAATTGCTCAAATCCAAAGATTGGAACGACTGGAACAAAAGTGCCCCCGATGCCGATAAACTGGAAAAATACACCTACGAACTCGTGAAACACAACGGCGACAAGGTCATCTGGTACGAATTCTGGAATGAACCCGATCTCGGTTTCTGGCGAAGTGATGTCAAAACGTATATCGAATGTATGGAGCGCGTCTACCGTGCGCTGAAAAAAGCCAACCCCAAAGCCCAGTTGATCTCCGGCGGACTTGCCGCAGAAGATCACGCCCAAAGCAAACCCGGTTTCAACCGCGCTGTGGCAAAAGACGGTCAGAAATTCTACGATTGGTTCGGCTATCACCAGCACGGTGATTTCAACACCTTCCGCCGCGTGATCGACGGCCCGGTTGCCGGGTATGTCAAAATGACCGATCCCCGCAAGCCCGTCTTTTTCACCGAAACCGGCTTCTATACCAGCAACGGCAACGAACCGTCACAGGCGGAAGCGGTGCTGCGCAAGATCGTCTACGCCCGTGCTTACGGTGCCCGCGGTTATCTCTGGTTCGATCTGCGCAACGACGGATATGAACCCGGATACTGCGAACACAACTACGGGTTGACGACATTTGACTATTTCCCCAAAGTGGGACTGGCGTCTTTCAATACTCTCTGTCTGATGCTGGACAAAGCCTTTTTCTCCAAGACGCTGATCGACACGAACCGTACTTGTGTTTTCTCCTTCAAGCGTCATGACGGCAGAGTGCTGGCGGTCTGGAAAGCCGGTATCCACGGTGTGGAAGAATCCATCGCCTTTCTGACCGATGCAAAATCTGCCCGTCTGGTGGACTGGCAGGGCAACAGCAAACCGTTGAAGATCCATAACGGACGGCTGACTTTCACCGTTCCCGCCCGCCCCGGATTTGTGGAACTCTTGGGTGCGATGAAAGACCCCCAGCCGACACAGGCGATCCTTGCGCTTACGACCGAAAGCATCGCCGCTGTACCGGGACGGCCTTTCGCGCTGAAACTGGCGGTCAGCAACCCCACCGGCAAACCCGCCGAACTGAACGTGAAGTGGATCGGATTGCCCGCAAATGCCAAAGCGCAGAACCTGACCCAAACTGTTCCTGCCGGAAAATCCACGGTCACGATGCCCTTTACGGTTGCAGAAAATGCCAAACCGCCGCTGCATCTCGGCTTGGATTATACGCTGGGAGCGGACTCGGGGACTCTTTCCTTCCCGGTCAACCTTGCCCGTCTGGTGCCTGCTGAATTTCCCGCCGAACCGCAGTTCGTCATGGCGGATAAGAATAGTGTCGTTTCGCAGGTCGAAAACAACCCCTACACCGAACACCGGGTCTGGAAATCTGCCGCAGACAAGAGCGGAAAAGTATACCTCGCCTGTGACGGAAAAGAGTTGCGTATCAAGTTGAATGTCACCGATGACAAACTGGTACGTTCGCAGCAAGTTTCCCGCAGTTACATACAGGACGGTGTACAGTTCGCCCTTTCCATTCCCGGGCAGAACGGTCATTGGGAATTCGGCTGTGCGGTGGAGGAAAGCGGCAAAGCGGCATCCTGCTGCTGGATCAATCCTGCGGGCAAAGAGCCTTTTGCTCCGGAAGTTACCGCACAGATCAACGGCGGAAACGTGGAATTTTTCATCCATCTTCCGTATGAAAAACTGGGTCTTACTCCGGCTCTCATCCGGCAGGGGATCCAGTTCAATCTGATCGTTAATGACAATGACGGCGAGGGCCGTGACGGCTGGATCCAGATCAGCCCCGGCATCGGGGAAGGCAAAACGCCTGAACTTTATCCTTTCATCGTCAAACGCTGAATTAAAAAACAGACAGGGGCGTTGCAAACCACAAAAAGGTAAGCAACGCCCCTTCTTTATAAGTCACACCAGAGAAAAGCCGGACTTGTAAGAAAATCCTGACAGTTTACTTTTCAGTACCCTTATTATTACCCTCACGAAAGGGTAGTACCCTTACTCGTTTCCAATAGCTTCAATGACCTTACGGACAGAAACATTATCCGGGATCAACTTGTCGGGTACTTGTCGGGTACTTGTCGGGTCAGCTTGCGGGGTCAACTCTTCCGGGGCGGAAATAATCAGATAACGGTTCTTCCGTTCGTTGGTTTCGCCCAACAGGAGGTTGCGGAAGAATTTCTCCAAATGTTCAAATTCCGGCTCAATACTGCGGGCATAGTTGCGATAGTTGGCACGGACAAGGGCATTGCGGAAATACCAGGAGTGTTCGGCAAAAAGATCGTTGCTGATGGTAAATCCCATTGCCCGGAGATACTTGATTGCAAAGACAGCGGTGGTGCGGGTGTTGCCCTCCCGGAAGGGATGGATCTGCCAGATGCCGGAAATGAATTTGACAAAGTGCCTGATCATTTCGGAGTGAGC
>JAFTUS010000148.1 GCA_017466125.1 Lentisphaeria bacterium
GGGCGTTGAGCGTACGGCGGCCGAACGTCGGCCTCGGTAGTGGTCGGCTGTCGCCCCGTGCGGGGCTCTCGAGCCTCCGGGGCGTTGAGCGTACGGCGGCCGAACGTCGGCCTCGGTAGTGGTCGGCTGTCGCCCCGTGCGGGGCTCTCGAGCCTCCGGGGCGTTGAGCGGACGGAGCATCCCGAAGCCTCCCGAAGCCTCCCGAAGCCTCCGTAAAAATCAGTCGATATTCAGTATAAAGGTTTTCTGCAAAGTTCCAGACATTTGTCCGCTCGCGTTTAAAAACAAGAGGACTGCTGTTCACCTTTTGAGGTTGCAGCAGTCCTTTTGCTTTATGGCGTTCTTACTTGTTGATGCGTTCAAAAACGGCCTTCTCGTACGCCTTCAAGTCGTCGATCTGAATACGGGCAACGCCGCACTTCATCGCACTTTCAGCGACCCGCATCGCCACGCGGGGAACGACACGGGGATCGAAGGGCTTGGGAATGACGTAGGTCTTGGAAAGCGGCTGTTCCGCATCGAACATTCCGGCGGCGGCATCGGCGGGATAGGCTTTTGCCAGTTCCGCTTTGATTTCGGCGGGAATGGTTTCCGTTGCCAGTTCCGCCAGCGCATAGGCGGCGGCGAGTTTCATCTCTTCGGTAATGTCCGTTGCACGGACATCCAGCGCACCGCGGAAGATACCGGGGAAGCCGAGAACGTTGTTGATCTGGTTGGGGAAGTCACTGCGGCCGGTACCGACAACGGCGGCTCCGGCTTCCATAGCGACATCCGGATAGATTTCCGGAACGGGGTTCGCCATTGCGAAAATGATCGGATCGGGGCCCATTGATTTCACCATATCAGCGGTCACGCAGTTGGGGGCGGAAAATCCGAGGAAAATATCAGCACCTTTCATGGCATCGGCAAGCGTACGGCAATCGGTGTCGGCGGCGAACTCCTGTTTTTCGGCGTTGAGGTCGGTACGGCCTTTGTGGATAACGCCTTTGGAGTCACACATAATGAAGTTCTCCAGTTTCGCACCGGCAGTCAGGTAGAAGCGGCTGCAGGAGATACCGGCGGCACCGGCTCCGTTGACCACAAAACGGCACTCTTCGATCTTTTTGCCGACCATTTTGAGAGCGTTCAGGATCGCCGCCATGGAGATAATGGCAGTTCCGTGCTGATCGTCGTGGAACACGGGGATGTTCATTTTCTTTTTGAGTTCGCGTTCCACCTCAAAGCAGGCGGGTGCGCCGATATCTTCGAGGTTGATGCCGCCGAAAGTGGGTTCCAGCCGTTCAACGGTATCGATCAATGTTTTTGCATCGGTGCGGCCTTTTTCGTTGAAGACTTTGCTGATGCAGAGCGGCACGGCGTCAATGTCGGCGAAGTGCTTGAAGAGGACGGCCTTGCCCTCCATGACGGGAAGTCCGGCTTCAGGGCCGATGTTGCCCAGACCGAGGACGGCAGTGCCGTCGCTGACCACGGCGACCATGTTGCTTTTGCTGGTGTAGTCCCAAACGGTTTCGGGAGTATCTTTGATGGCGAGGCAGGGCTGTGCCACCCCGGGGGTATACGCCAGAGAGAGATCGGCACCCGTATTGCAGGGTTTGGTGGGGACCACGGCAACTTTGCCGGGTTGTCCGTCTTTATGATAGGCGAGGGCCATTTGTTTCAATTCTTCCTGTGTCATGATAAACTCCTTTGTTGTCACAGTTAAAGTATGTTCAGATATAACATACCACAGAAAATAAAAAAAACAATTTTTTTTACGGAAAACCTGTTGATTTCTGCGGCAAGATATGAAAAAGTTCTTGACAGCGGGGAAAAAGTGCTGTATATTTGAACAAATGTGTTTTATCAGAACAAAATAAGGAGTTTCTGCCATGAGTTTGAAAATCGGAACCGCCCTGACCGCCTCTGCAACCAAAGTTCTTTTCTGCGGAGCCGGAGAACTGGGCAAAGAAGTTGTGATCGCCATGCAGCGTCTCGGAGTGGAAGTCATCGCCGTTGACCGCTATGCCAATGCCCCCGGAATGCAGGTCGCACACCGTTCTTACGTGATCAATATGCTCGACGGCAAAGAACTCCGCCGGGTCATCGAAGCCGAAAAACCGGATTTCATCGTCCCCGAAGTGGAGGCGATCGCCACCCCGACACTGGTGGAACTGGAAAAAGAGGGCTTCTGCGTCATCCCCACCGCCAACGCCGCACTGCTTACCATGAACCGCAAAGGCATCCGCACGCTGGCGGCGGAAGAACTCGGTCTGCCTACAAGTCCCTACCGTTTTGCCGCCACCCGTGAAGAGTTCGACAAGGCCGTTGCCGAAGTCGGTATCCCCTGCGTGGTGAAACCCATCATGAGTTCCTCCGGCCACGGTCAGAGTACCATCAAAAGTGCCGACCAGATCGACGATGCGTGGAAAAATGCCCAGGAGGGCGGCCGCGCCGGTGCCGGTGAAGTCATCGTGGAAGGCTTTGTGAAATTCGATTATGAAATCACTCTTCTGACCGTCCGCCATGCGAACGGAACCAGTTTCCTCGAACCGATCGGACACCGTCAGGAAGACGGCGACTATCAGGAGTCCTGGCAGCCCCAGCCGATGAGCAGCAAGGCAAAAGCCGAAGCTCAGCGCATTGCCGGAGCCGTTACCGGAGCATTGGGCGGACGGGGTATTTTCGGCGTGGAACTCTTTGTTTGCGGTGATCAGGTCATTTTCAGCGAAGTCAGCCCCCGTCCGCACGATACCGGCATGGTCACGATGATTTCTCAGGATCTCTCCGAATTCGATCTTCACGCCCGTGCCATTCTGGGTCTGCCCATTCCGAACATCGCTTTCCACGGACCTTCCGCCTCCAAGGCGATCGTGGCGGACGGCAACTCCGGAAAGGTCAGCTTTGAAGGCGTCGCAGAGGCTCTCGCCGAACCCGATACGCAAGTCCGTCTTTTCGGCAAACCCGTTCTGAAAGGGCATCGCCGCCTCGGAGTCTGCCTTGCCAGAGCAAACTCCGTTGAAGAGGCAAAAGAGAAAGTCTTCCGGATGCGTGACAAGATCATCGTTCACGAATGATCGTTCCGACAGCAAACATTCCGTTTTACTGGAGCAAACGGCGGCGGGAACTTTTCCGCCGCTGTAAACGTTGGTATTTTCTGTACTGTTACGGGGCGTGGGGCGGCAATGATGTTTCCGCCGCTCCGGAAATCCGTGAGATACACCGTCTCAAACGTCTGCAAAGCACCGCGGAATATCTGAACGGTCTTACGGTGCGGATCTTACGGGAACACTTCTACCGCCGTCCGGAGAGCAGTCTGCTGCCGTTCGGCATGGGGCGTCTGCGTTGGGAGTTGGAAAATATGCGCAGCCGTCCGCTGAAAGAGGATCATAACTTTCCTTTGCTGCGCAAATTCGTGGAAACTCCGGCGGAGTTGGGCCATTTGGCGCAAACACTGCAAAAAGAACTCTCCTGCCGTTTGAATACACTTGAAAGCGGTTTTTACGGCGAATTGTGCAAACTCGCATTTCCCGACCGGGTGGAACTGGATTTTCCGCTGCGGACGTTTGTCGGAGAACTGCCCTGTTACACGCCGGCATTTCTGATTTTCCGGAAAGCGGGGAAATTGTGTTTTGCCGATTTGAACGACTCTCCGGAAGGTGCTTTACTGCACCGTTACTGCGCCATGGCAAGAGCCGGTCTGCCGCCGGAGGGGGTCGCCTCTTTTCAGGCGGATTTCGATCAGGGAATACTCCGCAGTACAGATACAGCACTGAATATCAGCGAACTGCTGCGGGGCATAAGGAAGGATGTCGGGGAAATGTCCGTTCTCATTCCGGCAAACGACACCGCAGACAGCAATGATTTTCCTGCCGAACCCGGCGGACACTGTACCGACTGCCCATTCTGCAAATGGTGCAGTAAGAACCAGGAGAACTGAGTTTCGCACTCCATTTTCTCTGCATTTCCGTCAAATCTTGAGCGGCACCTTGAGCAACATTATCTCTTAAAGATGATGTTATATTTTTTCGCCTTCAATCGCAAACTGTCATCGATTATTGACTGTAAATTCAAGAGAGTTTTCCCGGACTCTCTTTTTTGATTTGTTTTTTTATCTGTTCGGGTGTACTTTATAGAAAGTAAAGGAGATGCGCCAAAATGTCTTTAAAATATCCGACAACTTCTAAAATGCTTCTGGATAAAATCGCTTCCGGCGATGAGATCAGTTGGGATGAATTTTATCTGAAGTATGCCCCCATCGTCAAGGCGATTGCGTGCTTCAAAGGCTTGAATGCCGTTGATGCCGATGATATTTGCCAACAGGTAATGATGCAGTTTTTCAAACAGAGCAAAACTTTCAGATTTGATCCGGGCATTGCCCGGTTCAGAACTTACTTCGGCAGAATCGTCCGCGGCAGGATCATTGATTACTTCCGCAGGAAAAAAGAAATTCCGGTCGCTGAATTTGAAGCCGAGCCGATTGATCCAGATACCGAAAAACTTTACATGGATGAATGGCGGAAGATGGTCATTTGGGAGGCTGAACAGGAGTTGAAACAGCGTGTGTCTCCGGAAACTTTTCAGGCGTATCAACTCTATGCGGTGCAAGGACGTCCGGTGGAAAAGGTTGCTGCGTTTCTGGATTGTTCAACCAATCAGGTCTATCAGGCAAAGAAGCGTTGTTTCAAGATGATGAAAGAAATCCTTTTGAAGATGAACGAGACTGATCCGGAATTGCAGTTGGAGTTGTCGAAATATGACTTGTAATGTCGGCGATACCATTTGCAACTGTACTCTTTTGCAAAAGTGCGGCGAAGGGGCTTACGGTGAAGTCTGGCTTGCTCACGATGCTATCGGAACCCAGGTTGCACTGAAAATCATCAAAAATGGCGGCAGGTATTCTGAAAGAGAACTTGCAGGACTTCAAAATTACAAAGATTGCAACCACCCCAATCTGTTGAAAATCCGTTATGTGGAGATCACCGATGCACAAATCATCTGCATTATGGATGCTGCCGATGACCTCAATCACGGTAATGGCGAATACCTCCCTGACACCCTTGCCAATCGTTTGAGAAAATATGGCAGGCTGGACGGTAAAGAGATCACAGATATGCTCGACGGGTTGCTTTCAGGGCTTGAAGAACTCCACAAAAACGGACTGGTTCACCGCGACATAAAACCTGATAATATTCTGTGGGTGAATGGCAGAGCCACGCTTGCCGATGTCGGGCTGATCGCCTTTGAGGGAACAGGTTCTCTGGTGGGAACTCCGGGCTTTCTTTCGCCACGGGTGCTTGAGGGGAATCCTGCGGAAGCAAGCGATGACTTTTACGCTCTGGGCAAGGTCATCTACTGCGCTTTGACCGGACTTGCAGTTACCGAGTATCCGAGTTTGCCGATAGATGTAACGATCAGTATGGATGCCAATTTGAATAAAGCCCTGCGGGAAAGTTGTTCGCATCCGGTAAAATCGACTGCCGAATTCCGGAATTTGCTGAATGGCAAAAGCGTTTCCGTTCCGTCTGAACCCAAAATCAGAAATCCATTCCCGATAAAAAAACTTGTAATGGTATCGGGAATTGTGGTTCTGATCGGTGCGTTCGTTTATCTTTTTATTCAACAGCAGAAAATGGCAGAAAAACACATTGTGCAACCGGTTCCGGTCGATGTCGAAGCAGAAAGAAAATTGACACAACTGCAAAATATCGACAATGATTTTCAAAAAGAACTGCAAAGTAATGTGCAAAACTTTTTCCGCAAATCCGGTTGGCTTGATAATGGAAAGATGCTGTCTTTTCTGCTTGATTATGAGGTTATAAAACGGGAGGATATGCAAGAACTGCTTTTTAACAGCACTGACAATCCCCGTTTGAAACCGAACCATGGAGTTTACCGCAAAAAAGTTCGTGGAGTTACGCCGCTTGAGTCGAAATTATGGGGAATGCTTCACGGTGCTCATTATCCTGACTTTGATGTTGCGAAGGTTCAGGAGCGGCAGCGTTACTGGAAAAATCGTGCTGATATAAAATTGATGCTGACCACAGACCCGATTATGCAAGCCGTCGCGTTGGATGCGGTTATCCGTCACGGGATCAACAAAGTATTGGAACAAGGAGCGTTCCGTGACAACGAAGAAGCTGAACTCAAAAATTTGCTCTATATGCGCCACGCTCTGCTTGATCCGGAATGGGGTAAACTGCAGTTTATGTCAGGAAATTTTCATTGAATCGGATTTAATATTTGTGAAAATCACAACTTCTACTTGAGATTTACACAATTTGTGTTATATTACTCCTGAAAACATACGGAGGAAACAAGATGATACAGCGAAAAATTCAAGCCGAACTTGCCCAATTGGCACAGGAGTATAAGGTCGTTACCATCACCGGTCCCAGACAATCGGGGAAAACGACTTTAGCAAAGATGCAGTTCCCGGATTATGATTATGTCAATTTGGAAGATCCTGAAGTTCGCAGTTTGGCGGAAAAGGACGCCAGAGAATTTCTGCATCGGCATCCTGCGCCGATCATTATTGATGAAATTCAAAGATTGCCGATGTTGTTGAGCTATATTCAGGTCGAATGTGACAAAAGCAATAAAAAAGGGCAATATATCTTGACCGGCAGCCATCAGCCCGCTTTAAAAGCAGGGATTTCTCAATCGCTCGCCGGTCGTACAGCTGTACTGCAGCTGTTGCCGCTTTCTATTGAAGAGTTACTGGATGCCGGAATAAAACTTGACCGGGATGAATATATTTTCAAAGGTTTTATGCCGCAACTTTACGAAGAAAATATCGACATCAATCGCTTTTACCGCAACTACTACATGACCTATGTGGAACGGGATGCAAGGCAGTTGGTGAATATCCGGAATTTTTCGGCGTTTGAAACCTTTATCAAACTGCTGGCAGGGAGAGTCGGGCAGTTGGTCAATATGCAAAGCCTTTCCAATGATGTTGGTGTATCTTCGACCACTATTTCAGAATGGCTTTCCATATTGGAAGCAAGTTACATCATTTTCCGGCTGCCGCCTTATTTTGAAAACTTTGGAAAACGCTTGACCAAGTCCGCAAAAATCTACTTTACAGAAATTGGTTTGGCGGCGTACCTGCTGGAGTTGGAAAATCCGGGCATGGTGACACGCGACCCGTTGATGGGAAATCTTTTTGAAAATATGGTGATTGTCGAAGCGTTGAAAGCCCGATACAATGCCGGTAAAGACGCCGGACTTTATTTCTTCCGGGATTCTCACGGTATGGAAATTGATCTGCTGCAATCGTCCGGACGGAAACTTTATCCCTTTGAAATCAAAGCGGCAAGGACATACAGCAGCGAGTTCGCCAAAAATATCAAAACATTCCGCAAACTCAATGATAAAACTGCTGACGGGTGTGTGATCTATTCCGGAGAACAGGAGCAGAAGGTGGAAGATATTGAACTGCTGAACTTTACAGCAACAGCAAGGAAAATTCGTTAAAAAACAGAAAAAATCACAATTCTGCGACAAATTGCAGAAAAGTCTGCGAATAATAGGGTGAAGAAAGAAATTTCTTCCATGCAAACAGAAATGCGATTTGATTTTAAAGGATTGTGGTGCTATGTTATTTACCGAAACCAAAAAAGAAAGGTGAAAAACAGAAAAAATAATCACAAAAATTTGAAAATCGAATAATTCGCAGTCTTTCAAGACGGTTACTCTGGAAAACGCCAAAAAAACGAGTAAGACCGATTGCTTGGAGGGTGCGTCTGTTACATACAGGCGTACTCTGTTTGCATGGGTTTTACGGGTATTGGCGTACCTCCAGAGTCATGAAAATGGGGTACGTCTTTTTTGTGTAAGAAAGCTAATTAAGGTAATTAATCATGAGTGTATTGAAAAAATTGGGAGCTATCACATTGGGAACGGGCATGGTGGTTGGAGGCGTGGTTGCAAATCTTTTAAAAGCAGGTTTTGAAGCTGCTGCAAATAAGGTTGGTAATGGGGCTTCTCCCAGTGGTTATACAAAAGATGATTTTAATAATGCTGCGGCAAATTGTAATGATGACATTTTTCGCAAAGGGTTTGAAACTGCTAAAAATTTGTGGAAAGATGAATGAGGTGAAGAAGCATGAATAAGGAGAGAATATTCGAAATAAACAGTGATGTTGCGTTTGAAGATATTGCAATTCCGTTATTACTGTATCTTGAAACATCTCGTAATTACAATGTACGTGTAAAAGCAGAAAGTGATGGATTTTCTTTTGATTGTAAAACCAAAGGTTTTTTGAAATCACTGCTTGCGATGTCCGTGAAATTTAAACTGGAATTGAAACGCAAGGAAAATAAATTATTAATCTGCTTTGATAAATTCAATTGGCTATACAAAACAATATACCTTATTATTGGACTTATTTTTTGTTGCACACATGATTTTGCCGGATTAGGAATATTTCTGACAGTAACCTCTATACTTGGTTTTTGGTTATACTTATGGCATAAGTTACTTATTTATCTTTATATTAAAAAGTGCATCAAGAAAAAGAGCGAAGTGTTAACAGAAAATATGTTAAGCAGTTTCTCTTCATATTTGAAAGTAATTGAGTTATATAAAACGGATCAAGAATGTGAAGAAAAATTATTGTCATTAAAAAAATGTAAAGCGAACAAGGCTATAGAGAAAATAGGCGAAGTCGCCGAAGAAACTGTAATTGAGCCAGAATCCAATAGACTACTCAAGCAAAAAATTAAAAAGCCGATAAATAAAGAAAAAATCAAAAAAATCATTCAATTTATCATTGGAGTGATACTTATACTGGGTATTGCGACGATTTATTTCAAGCATAAACAGGAAACTGCAACTCATGCATCCGAACCGCAAAACGTAGAAAAATCAAATGTTAATGACTGTAAATAAACGAAATAAACAGCAAAAGGACTGAAAAATGAACACAAACGAAACAAATAATCAGGAAGATATTGTTGTAAATAAAAATATCTTCGACCGGCTCGCGGATTTTTTTGAAAAAATGACCATCGGTGTTTTTAAATTTGCCTGGAAAATGCTAAAATGGTTATATTTGAATTTTGGTAAAATATTTGCAAAAATATTACACTATTTGCGTGCAATGGGACGTCTTATCTTTTGGATTACGATATGGATATTTACAATGTTGTTAGGATTCATTGCATTTGCCTGGCAAAAGTTTGTAAACTTCTGGATTTGGGTATGGGATAAACTTGTCTATTTTGTGGAAAATTTTATTCCGGTTTTCTTAAAGCATGTCTGGCCTTTTCTCAAAGAACATGGCGGCGAGATTTGGTTGGTTATAGCGGCTATTGGATCATTATGGGGAATTATGTATGTCACATTGAAAAAGAATAATAATCCATTCAAAACTTTTTTCGGACGGTTGAAAAGAAACAGAAAAAAAGAACAAGTTGCAGATGATATACAGGAGGCTAAGTGAAATGGCACAGGCAAGCGTAAAGTATCAGTGTAAGCATACCAATCAGACCGCTTGGTCGGCAGGCAATACGGTAGTCAATCTGCCGGATGTTTCCCGCAGTGCGGTGAAAGCGTTTCTGCTTTCCAGAAATCCTAACTGGTCGGATGTCCGGATCGTTGAAATCGTAAAAAAGTAAATTAAAACAAGGAGCGAAAAAATGAAAGAATCTGAAAAAGAACGGGTAAATCAGGCATTTGTACATGGTGCGAATGATTTTTCAGAAAAAGATCTCGACAAAGTGATGGCAGATGCTGAAATCGCCGAAAATAAAGGCGGTAAACTTGGCGAACAATTTGAAAACTTCAAGTTGTTGTGGGCTTTGCTTAAAGATTACTATAATAAGGTATACCCCAATGCTCCATGGAAGCTTGTTGCAGCAATCGGTTTCGCTGTTGCCTATCTGGTATCTCCGATTGATGTTATTCCGGATTTCATTCCTGTTGCCGGATTTATTGATGATGCCTCGGTTTTTGCGTTGGTAGTAAAGGGCTTTGAGTCTGACATTACTGATTACAAAAACTGGCTGAAGAAAAATAAATAACTCTGTCGTTGGGATATAATTTTGTATGACACAAAAAACACCGATACCGGAATTTCAATGGAAGCAGAATATTTGCTGTACCTGTGAATATTGGGGCGGCGAACGGGATTTGGATTTTCAAAATGCCAAATTGATGTACGTCCGAGCCCAGTATTGCCCACAGCCCAAGTGTGCCGGAGCCAGAATGAATACGGCTCAAGGTCCCACCAACCGGGCGTGCCCCGGATACAAACGCTGGCATAAATTACCATAAGTATAAAGGATTTTCATAACTCTCTTTATCAGTTTTCATGCTGGATTGATCAACAATACAGCGGGAGCGGCGATGTCGCTGTTTCAAAATGAGAAATCTGTTCCGTCGCGGAAAAATGCAGATTTTTCCGCTATTCACAATCGCCCCTTTCGGCGATTTGCACCGGACATGTGTTTTGTCAGTACGGTCAATGCTTTTCATGTATAATACTACGCTTCTCGTAGCTGCAATACACTCAAAACATTGACCATTACTGACAATTCCACAGCTCCGGCACAACTCATCCGCAAAAGCTTTTGCGAAATGAGTTCTAAGTGATAGAGAGAGTTATGTTTTAATTTTTTTGACAATATGACAGTATCAAGTATAAATTTTATGGAAACTTTGCCAATCATCCGTACCGTAGATGAATTGGCAGACTTGCTGCATGCGGATGTCAGATTGTTATATGCCATATCTAATAAAACTCCGGATTGGTATAACTGTTTTCAAATTCCCAAACGTAACGGTTCCATGCGTAATATTGAGGCTCCACGACCATATTTGAAAAAAATTCAACGCAGCATACAAAAGAAAATATTGTCGTGTTTTGCTGTACACGCTTGTGCAAGTGCATTTATTCCCGGCAAAAACATTCGTCGCAATGCACTTTTTCATGTTAATAAATCTGTTGTGTTGAATTGTGATATAAAGAATTTTTTCCCTTCATTGAAAAGCCGTACCGTTTTTGAATTTTTCCGGAGCAAAACCGGATATGAGCCGGATATTTGTATGATGCTTTCAAGGTTATGTACATTGTATGGTCATCTGCCGCAAGGAGCCCCGACCAGTCCGATGCTTTCCAATCTTTTAATGTTTGAGACAGACAAAACTATTTGTCAATGGGCAGCAAAACATTATTTAAGTTATTCCAGATATGCAGATGACTTGACTTTTTCCGGTGAAATAAATGCCGGATTACAAGCTGATATTTTACAAATGGTCAAGCAGAATTTAACTCTCCTGCATTTGAAATTGAATCCGGCAAAGACAAAAATCTATCACAGCAACTGCCGCCAATTGGTTAACGGTCTGGTTGTCAATGAATATGTCGGCGTTCCCAGAGAAAAAATACGGGAATTCCGCACTTGGCTGCATTTTACAGAACTGGATATTGAAAATGGCAATTTTTATTACGACGAAGAAGAATTTACATCCCGTTTGGGCTTATTGAATTTTTATTGCAGTGTCAACACAAGCGAAAAACTTTGGCAATGGCGGGAACGACTGCTGGAAATAAAAAAAATATATTCCTGATTTTCAAATTCTGTGACAAATTGAATAATAGAGTAGAAAACTTGAGTTTGCAAGGAGGTCTTTTTTGTGAAAGATGCATTTAATGTTATCGGTTGTCTGATTGCCGTTCCGGTTATCATAACGATCGGATATTTCGTGATTGGAACATTGATTTATTTCATCCCGTTTCTGCTGGCAGTCGGAGTCATTTTATTGGTATTGTCTTTGATTTTTGGCAGAATTAAAAATATAAAAGGGAATTGATCATGGATGAAAATGTAAAAAAAGAGTTTGCTGAATTGCAGAAAGAAATGGCAGAATTGCAAAAGACCATTGAGAATTGTGAAGATTTGGTGAACACCGAAGGGGCTGATCTGAAAGATATAACTGATGATTCATATGAAGACCCAAAAGAAGATGAAATGGATATTTATTGTTATCAATGTTTTTCTTCTATCAGGGTAAAAAAAGACATCCCGAACGGAACGGTAGTAACTTGCCCAGAGTGTGGAAGTCAACAGAAATATTGGGATTGTGAGTGTCCCCTATGCCATATACCGCATCACCCGGATGAGCCGCATCCGGAGCGGGCGATCAGATTTAATATGATGGTCATGGGCAAGTCCGAGGAAGATATTGCTGCTTTTCTGGAAAACTTGAATAAAAAATGTAATTTACCATCTACCGATAAAAATTCCGGATTAAATAAACTATCAGAATTGCCACTGGTTCCAGTTATGATGGGAAAGATGTTTGATCCCGAACTGTCAGAGCGCATAAAAGACGAAAATAAGAAAATGGAATTCGAAAACGTTTTCCATTTGAGTGGAGATGTGCGCTTGGGCAAAATCAGGACTGAACGCACTGAAGATTGGGAAGATGATAATAATGAAAACAATGAAATGAAATCTTCCGGCAAACTTCAAGGAGATATGGTTTGTATTCCTCCGAAAGAAGATAACCGGGACAATGAAATGAAAACAAAAGCTCTCCAGGGAAGTTTTGTTGATACTTCGAGCTACGGTTTATTAGGCGCATTAAAGAAATTATTCGGTAAATAAATTGTTGAATCTGCCCAAAAAATTATTTTGCGTTGACAAACAAACGCATACTGCAAAACATTTACCCAGGCGTTTACCGCATTATTTTATGTTGGAATTGACCGCTCAATGTAATTTCAATTGTCCATATTGCTATTGTTTGTGGCACGAGTTCCCTCAATTAAGCAACAAGCAATTATCTACTGATGAGTGGCTGGCTGTCATTGCATTTTTAAGTAAGAAAAAAGTAGATTCACTTTTGTTTACCGGTGGCGAAGTTTTATTGCGGAAAGATATAAAAGAAATCGTTTCTTTTGCAAGAGAGCAATTACCGCAGGGGAATTTATCTTTATTTACCAACTCATCATTGTTGACTGAAGATTTGTTCTATTTTTTCAAGTCGCTTGAAATAAAACTTTTTACAAGTTTACAGGGCTTGGAAAGCTATTCAGATATGACTGGTTCTTCTTACTCTGCAGTGTGTTTACTTGCCAATGTACGCTATGCCCAAAAAAATAATTGGCCGATGGCTGTAAGCATAACCGTGACTCAACAAAATAAGCATGAAATATGCAATATGTTTGCAGCTGCAGCTGAAGCCGGAGCCTGTACGATTCAAGTCGGAGCAATGATGCCGCAGGGCAGAGGCAAACAACATCTTGAGTTGACTTTATCCAGAAATGAATGGGAATGCATAAAAAATCAAATCCGCAATATGCCCAACTGCGGCGTACCTTACACTTTTTGTGATGAAATGATTTGTGAATGCCGAAAACACAGTAAAGAAATATTCAATAGATTTCACAATCCAGATAAAACCATTTGCCGCGCCGGAAAAGATTACGGTGTTATTTCTCCCAACGGCCTTTACAGAAAATGTTTTCATTTCTATGAAGAATAAATTTTTCCACTTCCGGCGACAAAAAATAAACCTTCTTGCGAATAATAGATTGGAAAATATTAAACAGGAGGTTTTTTTTATGAAAAAGTGCTTTATCATTGCAATGTGTCTTTGTGTCACGATCGCATTTGCCCGCAGTCCGCATCACAGAGGGCATCGCCAGCATCGCGGCGGTGACGGCGTGTGGCTCGCCGCCGGAATAACCGGTATTGTCGCCAACAGTATCAATATTCTCAATGCAGTAACGACTCCGAAATATGTCGCTCCGCTCCGTACGGCTCCGGTCGTTACAACTGCGCCTGCGGCTGTCGGCCAACACTGCTGCGTGGGACAATATGTTCCGATGATCCATACTGTGATGGTTCCAGTCTATATCAACGGTCAACTTTATTACCGTCAGGTACAGAAAATTGTTTATGTAAAGCAAGGAAATTGAGCATGGATGAAAAAACGAAAAGAGAGTGGAATGAGCTGCAAAATGAACTTGCACCGAAAACGCAACCTTGAACGGAAAGCTGCGTACAAGATAACTTATCAAGCAGAATACTACTTCAATATCAGCAACTTTATGTCATAACAGAGGAGCAGAAAATATGTCTTACATCCCCCGCTGGGCAACCATGTCCAAATGGCAACTCAAACTTATGGATTTGATGACTCCTGCAAAAAATGTTCAGGAAGAAGTTGACTATATGCTTGACGGTCCTTATGAAATTCGTGTCAGCATCCTTGGCAATGCGGTTTTCATAATGAAGATAACCGGAAGTACCGCCGATCATTCAGAACGGTTCCCATTATCCAAACTGCGTAAAGACCAACTGGATAAGATTAACGAAATCATGGAGAAACAGAACTCCTGATTTCCAACCCGGCCGTGGGACTTTACAATATAGTTTGAGCGTCTTATCCACCAGTTCAAACACACACTTTCAGCACATTCAATCGCTGCTTTCCGTCTAAAGTTCCAAATCGCTGTTCCCAGTTGCGCTTCCACTGCACACGTCTGTTTAAACCGGTTGTATAAATATAGCAAGCAAGGCTTCTCGTTTTTTGTGAAGATGTCCCGTCTTCATCTGCGTTGCAGATTACGCCGTGGCAAGGAAGAAAAGGTTGCGCCTTTTGAGTGAAGTTGCGCTTCGCGCGGTGAAGTGAAGCTTTGCAGCTTCGTTATTTTTTTGCCTTGATTTCAAGGCAAAAAAATGGTACACCCGGCGGGATTCGAACCCACGACCTTCTACTCCGGAGGCAGACGCTCTATCCAGCTGAGCTACGGGTGCACACATAACTCTACTTAATATATTACCTCCGGGGAAAAATTCAAATTTTTTTTTTACTTTTTTGTAAAAAAGTGAAAAAGACAAGCCGGAAAAGATGAAACTTGAAATTACGACATGAACATCAAAAAAGTTTTTCACTTGACTTTATCGCTTTTTGCGTGTATCTTATATAAATGACAGTATAAAATAAAGGATAACGCTATGGCTAAAGAGTACGATTTTACCGCAATCGAAAAGAAATGGCAGAACCATTGGGAGGAAAACCATACGTTCCGCGCCGTTGATTTCTCACCCAAACCCAAATATTATGTGCTGGATATGTTCCCCTATCCCTCCGGCGCAGGACTTCATGTCGGACACCCCGAAGGGTACACCGCAACCGACATCACATGCCGCTACAAACGGATGCGCGGCTTCAACGTCCTGCACCCCATGGGATGGGACGCTTTCGGACTGCCCGCTGAACAGTATGCCGTGGAAACCGGCACGCACCCCTCCGTCACCACCGAAAAAAATGTCGATAACTTCCGCCGCCAAATCAAATCCCTCGGCTTCAGTTATGACTGGAAACGCGAAATCAATACCACCGATGTCAATTACTACAAATGGACACAGTGGATCTTTATGCAGCTCCACAAACGCGGCCTCGCCTATCTGGACGAAGTCGCCGTCAACTGGTGCCCCGCCCTCGGAACCGTCCTCGCCAACGAAGAGGTTATCGACGGACGCAGTGAACGCGGCAACCACCCCGTGATCCGCAAACCCATGAAACAGTGGATGCTCAAAATTACCGAATACGCCGAACGGCTGCTGCAGGATCTGGACGACCTTGACTGGTCCGAAGGCATCAAAGAAATGCAGCGCAACTGGATCGGCAAATCCGTCGGCGCAGAAGTGACTTTCAAAACCACCACCGGAAACAGCGTTACGGTCTACACCACCCGTCCCGATACCCTTTTCGGTGCAACCTATATGGTGCTGGCTCCGGAACACCCGCTGGTCAAAGAGTTGACCACCCCCGAAAATGCCGCCGCCGTCAAAGCCTATCAGGAGGCCGCCGCTTCAAAGAGTGAACTGGATCGTACCAGCGATACTTCCAAGGAAAAAACCGGTTGTTTCACCGGTTCTTATGCCATTGATCCGGTCAACGGCAGAGAAATTCCCATCTGGATCGCCGATTATGTCCTCATCAGTTACGGTACGGGCGCGATCATGGCTGTTCCGGCACACGACACCCGCGACTTCGACTTTGCCAAAGCGTTCGGACTGCCCGTTATCTGCATCATTGAACCCGATGCTGAACAGGCAAAAGCAGAAGGCGTCGATGTGGAGGCTGTCCTCCGCGGCGAAGCCTGCTGGACAGGCGAAGGCAAACTCATCAACTCCGCCAACGACGACGGTCTGGACCTCAACGGCATGTCCGTAAAAGAGTCCAAGCCCGCCGCCACCCGCTGGCTGGAAGAACGCGGCATGGGAAAAGAAGCGGTCAAATACAAACTCCGCGACTGGCTCTTCAGCCGTCAGCGTTACTGGGGCGAGCCCTTCCCGATCATCCACTTTGAAGACGGCTCCATCGAACTGGTCGATGAATCTGAATTGCCCGTGGCTCTGCCTGATATGGAAGACTTCAAACCCTCCGGTACCGGAGAACCGCCGCTTTCCAAAGCACCCGCTGAATGGCTCAACTACACCTGCCCGAAAACCGGACGCAAAGGCCGCCGGGAACTCAATACCATGCCCCAGTGGGCAGGTTCCTGCTGGTACTATCTGCGCTACATCGACCCCAACAATACCGAAGAGGGCTGGGCAAGAGATAAAGAACGCTACTGGATGCCCGTCGATCTCTACGTCGGCGGTGCGGAACATGCCGTACTGCATCTGCTCTACGCCCGTTTCTGGCACAAAGTGCTTTACGATATCGGTGCAGTTTCCACCAAAGAACCCTTCCAGAAACTCATCAATCAGGGTATGATCCTCGGCATCAGTTACAAGGACAAACGCGGCGTTCTCGTTCCCACCGATCAGGTGGAGTTCAAGAACGACAAGCCCTACCGCAAAGCGGATGGCGAAGAACTCGTGGAATTCCCCGCAAAGATGTCCAAATCACTGCGCAACGTGGTCAATCCTGACGATGTGATCCGCGATTACGGCGCGGACTCCATGCGTCTTTATGAAATGTTCATGGGCCCGCTCGAAGCCGTGAAGCCGTGGAGCACCAAAGGCGTGGAAGGCGTCTACCGCTTCCTGAAACGCGCATGGCGCATGGTCGTGGAAAGCGAGATCACCGACGCGCCCTGTACCAAAGAACAATCCCGTCTGCTCCATCAGACCATCAAGAAAGTCACACAGGATCTGGATACATTCGGCTTCAATACTGCCATCAGTCAGTTGATGATCTGTCTGAATGAATTTTCCAAACTGGACAAAGTTCCCCGTGAAGCGGCGGAAACGTTCGTACTGCTGCTGGCTCCTTTCGCCCCCCATATCTGCGAAGAGATGTGGGAAATCCTCGGCCACAAGGAGTCACTGGCTTACGAAAACTGGCCGCAGTGGGATGAAAAGCAGCTGGAAGTCTCTGAAGTGGAGATCCTCGTTCAGGTTCTCGGCAAGCCCAAGGCACGTCTGATGATGCCGGTGGGATGCGATCAGGCAACCGCTCAGGAAATCGCTCTTGCCAGTGATGAAGTCAAAGCCGCAATCGGTAACAAGACCATCCGCAAAGTGATTTACGTTCCCGGCCGTCTGGTCAATATCGTCGTCGGGTAACTGCCGCATAAAAGTTCTGCGGGGAAGATGCCTTTCTGAAAAGGTTATCTTCCCCGCAAAATTTTATGGCTGTGTACTAAACATAGACTGATAAAAAAATCCGCGCGCAGCGCGTACCCCGCCCCGGGTCGTACCCGGACGTGATCCAGCGGCGGAACGCTGGTCGCCGCCTTAAAATGGCGGCGAAAGTAC
>JAFTUS010000149.1 GCA_017466125.1 Lentisphaeria bacterium
GGAACGTTGGTCGCCGCCTTAAAATGGCGGCGAAAGTACAAGCGCAGCGTCAACATTGCCGCATTTGCGGCAATACCTCTCGCCGGGAGCGATGCCCCGAACAAAGAGCGCAGCGTATTTTTTCGGGGCGTTGAGCGAACGGCGGCCGAACGTCGGCCTCGGTAGAGGTCGGCTGTCGCCCCGTGCGGGGCTCTCGAGCCTCCGGGGCGTTGAGCGGACGGCCGAACGTCGGCCTCGGTAGTGGTCGGCTGTCGCCCCGTGCGGGGCTCTCGAGCCTCCGAAGCCTCTGCGAAAATCAGTCAACCTTTCGTACAGAGTTTTTCTTTATATTCCGTCGGGCAGAATGGCTCCGTGCTGTTTCAGCATCTCCCGCACCTTTTCTGCCGGAGTTTGAGAAAGAGGCACATTCAACTGACAGGAAACAACTGCGGCGGCTGCCGCCGCTTGCGCCGTCGCCATGCAAGTTGCCTGAACGCGCAAAGCACTGTTGGCAGTGCGGTCACTGGAAATACAACGCCCCGCCGCCAGCAGAAAATCACTTTTCTGCGGGATCAAAGCCCGCAACGGAACTTGCGGCACACTTCCCTCATTCAGTTTCAACGGTTCAACGCCCTCTTCGCCGTGCAGGTCGATGGGATAAAAGGCGTTGCAGAGCGCATCGGGGAATTTCCGCCCGGAAACATAATCTTCTCCGGTAATGGTGTATTCGCCTTTGATGACTGCACTTTCGCGGACTCCGCACTCAAACGCCGCCAGTTCCATTCGCAGATGTTCCATGCCCGGCTGCCGTTTCAAGAAGCGGTACGCCCGCAGAAGAGAACGGTGGGCAGATTGCTCCAGCGCACTGCGTCCGGCGGCGGAATGAGGAGAACTTTCGGGGAAAATATGGTTGGAATTATCTCCGTAACTGCGGATGAACTGCGCCGTCAAAGTCCGGTTGTTCCAACTCAAATCGGTATAGCAGAGTTCTCCTGCGGCAACCGCTTTGTCTGCGGCGGCGGAAAGAGCCTCCCAGTCAAGGGCATCGGGGTCGTAACCGGAAAGACGGCAGTTGAATGTACCCGGCTGACAGGGAAAGGGATGTTCCACTTCAAATCCCGCCAGAGCGACGGCAGAAGCATCTCCGGTACAGTCGATGATGCGTTTTGCATAAAATTCCGCCAGTCCCTCACGGGTGCAGAGTTTCACAGCGGCTCCTCCGGCAAACGGAGTGATTTCTGCGGGCATGGCGTGATACAGGATATGGACTCCGGCGGCACTCATTTTCTCTTCACAGCAAAGGGCATAGACCAGCGGATTGAGGCGCACCTGATACGCCGGATGATTTTCCATGCCGTTCTGCTTTTCAAATTCAGGCAGCGGCATACCGCTTTCTGCGGCGGCTTCTGAAACAAGTTCCCAGCCGATCCCGGCAATGACTTGCTTTTTCCACGCATAGAAGAGGCCGGGGAAAGCGATCCCGGCGGCGGTCATCGTTCCGCCGGGGATGGCGTTTTTTTCAACGAGCAGCGTTTTACCCCCTGCCCGTGCCGCCTGAATAGCGGCAACGACACCGGCAGTGCCTCCGCCGATCACGATTATATCAAAATGATGCTCCATAGGTATCTCCTGTCTTATGAAGTAATATACTCCACGGTGGACAAGTTTGCAAGGGAAAACGGAAACTTGCAGAATATTTTTCCCTGCGGAATTTTTATTTTACGTCATTACTTCCAACAATACGCCGTCCGCTCAACGCCTCGGAGGCTCGAGAGCCCCGCAGGGGCGACAGCCGACCACTACCGAGGCCGACGTTCGGCCGCCGTCCGCTCAACGCCCCGGAGGCTCGAGAGCCCCGCACGGGGCGACAGCCGACCACTACCGAAGCCGACGTTCGGCCGCCGTCCGCTCAACGCCC
>JAFTUS010000017.1 GCA_017466125.1 Lentisphaeria bacterium
ATTATTCAGATGGGATATGACGATATCTTCATCCGGTATAATGAACTGCACTCAAGTTACTGAACCGCCGTATGCCGAACGGCACGTACGGTGGTGTGAGAGGACGGCTGTCCAAATAATGGACAGCCTCCTACTCGATTAGTTCATTTCAAGAAGATTTTGGTAAATCGTAAAACAGCAATGACAAATTTTTTCTTGAAAAAAGGGGGGAGATATGAAGCCTGGACAAACCTTCACAAAACAATTCATTTTTAATAGCCGGATGATCGGGGAAATAAAAATAAAGAAAACGTCTTTTATTTCCATTTTACCTCAATATATCTGCTGCATTCTGATATTATTGACTGCGTCAGGTTACAAAAAATTGGATACCGCAAAGCCGGAAACAGAAAATCGTATCGCAGAAGAACTCAAATATCCGTTGAAAGGTAAAATACATACGCCAATAAAACTGTATAAAAACATCTATTCCGGATTATCCGGAGAATACTTTAAAAAATATTTTTCAAAGGACGATATGAAGGAAATCTCTTTCCTGTGGAAAGATACCCTGTTGAGAGTTAAATATGACGATTTCTTTATCAACGATGACAAGCCGTACTATCAGGAGTTCGCAGGGTTGAATTCCAATAATCAACTGGTGAAAATAAAGAAAGACGACAGAGAAAAATACTCTTTTCTGCTTGGAGTCCAATTGAAATTTACTCCTACTCAAAACATTACAGTTCAAACTTATATTGACAAGTTCAAAAAAGATTATCCCAATCTGAAACAGAGGGGGAGCGTTTCAAACAGTTTCGTCCGCACACATCTTCTGCCGGAAGAACTGATCGATCAGGAATTTTTCAACACAGCAAGCGAAAAAACAGCCCCAAAGGTCAGAAGTCATGATAAGGAAGCTGCTGAAAGAAATACGCTCAGGGCTGTATATATGTATTTGTTTTATCATCCGCCTCAAGAAAAAATTATACTTAGCAATGACAATGTTGAAATTGTATTGAGCGGAAATTATAATTTCACATTATCCCGATTGGAAATTAAGGATAAAAGAGTTGAGGTTGCGTATTATTTGCAAGATGTCACAATTTCCATCATAGATGTTCAGTTATTGAAATATCGGAAACAAATAGAGTGTGACTTGAGAAATGCAATAAAAGAATACAATAAAAAGGGGGCTGAAAAGAAAAAAGCGAAAGAATTGCAGCAATTAAATTTCTGACTGTTGTTTTTCCCCGGGGAGCGGGGTGTCGATCCGGCAGTCGGGCAGGGCTTTTTGCAGTGCAGTTACGGCGTTTGCTCCGGTGCAGTGAAAAAGACTGAGGTGTTTTATTCCGTAATTCCGCAGAAAAACGGCAGTCTCCTGCAAACGTTTTTCTGAAGCGCGGCGCAGGTGCAGTCCGCCGATGACCGTATGGATCGTTATTTCAGGCCGGACTTTGCGGCAGAACTCCAGTGTATTGATGATCCCCGCATGACAGCAGCCCGAAATGAGCGTTCCTCCCGCGGTCAGCAATGCCTGTTCCTCCGGGATGATGTCAACTGAAATGCACTCCTTTTCACGGTAGAAATCACCGCCGCAATCCTCATCGGAAAGACGCGGGATCGGTCCGGTGAGCCAGAGCCCCGGCATGATTTCAGTGAAGTTTTCAACGTAAGTGATTTTGCTTTTTTTCAGAACGGAGAGCGATTTTTCCGGCATGGAAATATCGTGTACCGAACCGTCGGCGTGACGGCTGAAGTGAGGAAGTTCAACTCCGGGCGCACACCACACACACTGCGGAGCAAGGGCGGCGAGCCCTCCGGTATGGTCATAGTGTCCGTGGGACAAAATGACTTCAGAAATCGTTTCCGGAGCGATCCCTGCGGTGCGTAAATTCGGCAGCAGAGCCTCCCCCGCACCGGTGTCGAACAGGATCTTTCTGCCGTCCGTTTCCAGCAGCAGAGCCAGCCCGAACTCCGGCATAAACCCCGGAGCAGACAGTTCATCGACCAGCAGTGTGACGTTTATTTTTTCAGAGACCATTTTCCCCTCACTGAAAATTGATTTCAACAAACATTCATCACTGTTGAGTCCGGTTTTTGACACTGTTGCGCTGAATGATTTCGTAGGGGATGGGCGGCGGAAAATTGTTTTTGCCCTGAACGATTTCCAGACACTGTGCGGCAATTTTTTCATAAGGCATACGGATCGCCGTCAGAGGGACAGGGTTGACCCGGTTGTAAAACTCGGAGTCCCCGACGATAATGGAGCAATCATCCGGCACGCGCCAACGCAGATCCTGTAAAATACGGGCAACTTTTCCGCCTTCGGTCGCATTGGGGCAAATGAGTGCAGTGATGTTCTGCCGCAGAAGTTCGCTCAACGCCTGATGCGGTTCGTTGTTATGCGTGTAAATAACCATGCCGTTCAGCGGCAACCCGCGCTCTTTCATCGCCTCACGGAACCCCGCTTCTTCCTCCATAAAACGCCAGTAGACCTCCCGGCCGCTGCCGGTATTCAGAAAACCGATACGGTGATGGCCGTTTTTGCACAGCAGATCCACGGCATCACGGATGGATTTCCGGTGATCGGCGGAAACGGAAAAACAGTTCGGTTCCGTCCGTTCCGGCAAGCGGTTCACATAGATGAGCGGAATAACAAGGTGACTGCTCCAGTAATCCATCACATTATCCAGTCCCCCCAGAGAGATCACCGCATCGAATCCGCTGTTTCCGACCAGCGGGAAAGCCGAAGCCTGTGCGACGACAGTCGCATAACCGCCCTGATGAAAAACGGCATGAAGAGCATTGAGAAGTTCGTAATAATATTCGCCGTTGATCAATCCGGCGGCATCACTGGTCAGCACCAGAACTTTTCCGGCACGGGAAGTATGCTGAAACTGGTAATTACTCCGGGCGATCTCGGCAGAAATCCTCTGCCGGACTTCCTCATCCACATGCGGCCGTTTGTAGAGAACCCGGCTCACTGTTGCCGGAGAAACTCCGCAGTTTGCGGCGATATCAGCGATCGTCACACCATTTTTTTTCGGTCTTGCCATACTTGCTCCTTAATGCAGAAATCTGTACCATTTTCTATAAGATACCATGCTTTGCAGAAAATTCAAATTGGATTTTATTTTATGAAATATATTGTCATAAAGATTTTTTTTCACAATATAAATCCTTTTTTATTCTTTACTTTTTCCTTTCCTGTGGTATAGTATATCAGTAAATTGAAAGGGAGTATTCTCATGTTTGAAAAAGCACCGGCTCTTTTGCTTACACTGCAAAATGAAACCATACGGAAATTTTCCGGAATTGATGATCCTATGCTGTTGGGGACGGAACTCTTTTGTGCCGCCCTGGAAAATCTGCCGCTTGGAAAATCGGACGAATTTCCTTACCCGGGGATCTTCGGTCTGGAATTTACCACACCGGAAATCCGTGCCGATTGGGAAAAACGGATCGCCGCAGACGGGCAGAACCGTCCGTCTTTCAGCAGTATCCCGCCGTTTTTTCACTCTCTCGCCGATGTCGGGTGCAACGTCGATGACGGCGGACGGGGGCATACGACCATTGATTTCAGCGAAGTCCTGCAAAAAGGCCTGAAAGCCATTTATGCGCAAGTCGCCGACGGGGAAACGCCCTTTGAAAAATGCGCCCGCCGAACCCTTCTTGCCGTAAAAGAATTCGCCGCAAAATCCGGTTGCCGTGTCCCGTGGGAACCGGCTCGAAATCTGGACGAAGCCTTGCAGAGTATCTGGCTCGTCTACGAATGTATCATCATTTCAGAACTGGTTCCCTACTCCTACTCCTGGGGGCGCATGGATCAGTATTTACTGCCTTTTGTTTCAGATGTAAGAGAAGAAGTTCTGACTGAAAAAATGGCTCTCTTTTTCCGTTTTCTCAATCAGGTCAACTTCAACGACGATGCGTCTGCCTTGAATGTCGGCGGCGTTGAGGGTTTCAATAAGGTTTCCCGTGCCATCGTTGAAGCGGCGGCACGGAACCGGATGCCCGCCCCCATGCTCACGGTGCGTATCTGCAAAAATTTCCCGGCTGAAGATTGGGAGCGTATCTTACGCCCGGAACTTCTTGCCTGCGGTCAACCGACCCTGTACGGCGAAGAGTCCTGCCGTGCGGCTCTGCGCCGCCGGGGGGTGCCGGAAGAAACGCTCCCGAACTGGGCGGCAAATTCCTGCATGGGACTGGTCATACCCGGCGAAGAGTGGCAGGATATGTGGGGTGCGGTACTCCCGCTGACGCTCGCTTTGGAACCGGTGTTGAACGCAGGGCATTTCTTCCGGGAAAACCATCCTTTTGACAGCGGCGTTTCCCCGCAGAAAATCACCTCTTACGACATCTGTTACCAGCAGTTGCTCGCATACATCAAAGCCCTTTTCAAAACAGCCGTTGCCGCCGAAAAAGCCCGCTGTGCCGAACTGACGAGCCATTTTCAGAATGTTTTTGTTTCACTTTTCTACAAAGATTGTATTTCCCGGCAGAAAGAGGTGCGTAACGGCGGCGTAAAATCCCGCACGATGATCGTGGAAACAATGGGAATGGTCAATCTGGCGGACTCTCTTTTCTCCATAAAGAAACTGGTGTTTGAAGAGAAAAAATATACTCTTCCGGCATTGACAGCAGCCCTGAAAAATGATTTCGCCGATGCTCCGGAACTGCTGGCAGATATCGCCGGACTGCCGAAATTCGGCGAAAATAAAGGAGAAGCGGAAAATATCCTTAAACAGTTGACCGCCGATGTCGCCGAAATCGCTGAAAGTTTCAGCGGCAACGGATTTTTCTGCGCCCCGTCGCTGCATACACTGCACAACCATATCAACTATGGATTGCTGCTTGGCGCAACTGCGGACGGCAGACGGGCGGGAGAACCGCTTGCCAAAAATGCCGGAACGTCCCCCGATGTGCAGACTGCCCATACATCTCTTATCCTTGCCGCCTCATGCTGGGATCAATCCCGATTTTCCGGCGGTCAGCCGCTCGATCTCTGGATACAGGCAAGTGACTGGTATGATCGTGAGCATGTCAAACGGTACGCCGCACTCTTCAGTACCTACTTCGACCGGGGCGGACTTCAACTTCAAATCAACGGAGCCGACCCCGCCGAACTCCGGGAGGCGTTGGAGCATCCCGAAAAATACGGTCACTTGATCGTGCGCATCGGCGGCTTCAGTATGCGTTTCGTGGAACTTCACCGCAAAGCGCAGGAAGACTTCATCCGCCGTTTTGCCAGCGGGATGTAGAAAAATCTCTGATGTCAAATTTCCGTCATCAGGCAAAGCATGGAGCCGCCGGCACGGAAATCCGGAAAAGGCAACGTAAATTCGTTTTCCGTTACCGTCAGAGTCTCTTCCCGGTGCCAGCCTTTTTCATCCACGATACTCAATTTGAACTTCGCCGGAAGCGTGATTCCCTCCAAACGGATTTTACGGATTTTTTCAAAGTCATGGAAACGGCTGATGAGCAAAGCGCATTTGCCTGTTTTACTCTTTCCCGCCAGCAGATAGAAGGGCTGACGGCTCTCTGCAAACATGCGTTGCGGATAGTCGTGAAGCAATTCTCCGATGTACAGCATGGAGTAATAGTTGGCGTTGGGCTTACCCGCCTGATCGAAAAATCCGAACATGTTCGCCCCGCAGCCATAATAATATGCCTGATCGAGTGGATTATCGTGAAAGAGAGTCATCAAGGCTCCATTGTACGCTGCAGAAGAAACTCCGCAAAAACCCCGATCCGGATGATAATAACTGTCTTGCAGCAATTCGATACTGTCCTGATAGGAATTTTCATGGTTGCTGTAACAGGAGTTGCCGGGAATAAAATGCCATTCGGTCAAAAAGAGTTCAGCATTGGAGTAACCGTTTTCGTCAAGGATTTTACGGGCCTTCCCGATACGTTCCGCCATTTCCTCGGGTGATTGCAAATAGCCGTGATAAGAAACAAAATCCAGCGGCACACCGTTGGCACGGCAATATTTCAGAAAATCCGGGATCGGAACGAGATTACAAAAACCGGGTCCGCCGATTTTCAAATCCGGAAACTCTTTTTTGAGAAATTTTGCAGTAATTGCGAAAAATTCCATAAACTGTTCCATCGTACCACCCCAGCAGGAGGGATTTTCCGGTTCGCACCATATTTCCCAGTATTTCAAGCCGTAATGCTGACCGTTTTTGCCCCAGCCGTAATTGTAATGGCGGATGATATTTGCCAATATGCGGGCGTATTTGGCAAAATCTTCCGGCGGAGTGATATTATTCTTTTTCAATGCATGGTCAATACTTGCGCCGAGACGGTAGAGAACTGTCTGACCGTTGCCGATCATATCCGCCATGATATCATCAGTCGGTTCAAAACAGTAATTTGCCGGATCATTTTCGTCAAGATGCGGCAGAGGGAAAATAAACGGAGTATCAATAATTCTCATGCCGGGATTGCCCAATGCCATATCATGGGTTCGGGTCGCAACAAAACGCAATTTGCGGAACTCCGGACGGTGATCACGGAAAGCACGGGTACTCAAATTGGGGTTGTAACTGGAGTTGTGCAACCCTTTACGCAAATTGCCGCACGCTTTGCTGAAATCGACTTTTGCCGCCGGAGAAGTGACTGCCCCGGAAAATTTTCCGGTAATATCCTGACAACGGAAAGACCAGCCGTTTGAACCACTGCGAAGCCGTATTGCCAATATGTTGCTCCCTGCACGGAAACGGCCAGAGACCCGATGTTCCGTATAAGGGCTGCCGCTGCCTTTGGGGAATGTCGTGTAGATTTTTTCACCATTCAGATAAAGATCCCACCAGTAATCGCCCCGGAGCAGCAGTTCCCGGCAGGGTTCGCCATCGTAATCAAAAGAACAATAGAGCCACCCCTCCTGTCCGGGTTTGCCAAGAAAATATTTCTGCAAATCAACTGTCCCCTGAACATCAGCGGCAACCTCTATGCCCGCTTTGCCATTCATAACAGCCGGGCACTCTGTCAAAACCGGAATTCCTTTATATTCCGCTCCTGTTTCAAAAAAGATCCATTTTTCCATTTTCTGCTCCTTTAATTTGTTGCTTTTACCGTAATTTAAATTTTTACATCCCGCCGCCATTACAAGAACAGCACAGATCATAAGAGAGAATAATTTTTTCATACTTTACCTGTTTTTGTTGCTTGCATAAAAATATACTTTATTTTTTCTCTGATGCAAATTTGTTATTACGCTTTTTTCATGAAAAATATATGTGCATTATTTATTTTTCATGAAAAATAACAAATAATCACTCATCCTATGCGGCTTTTATGCCATTCCTTCATAATATTTCATGAAATATTATATTTTTTATGATTTATTTCATTGAAAATTTTTCTTTTCCCGCTTTCTTTTTTTCATAAATTGTGGTATAATATCTCCAGAACCCCAAAACTTAAAACAGGAGAACCAAATGAAAAAACAATTCACGCTAATCGAACTGTTGGTCGTCATTGCGATCATCGCCATCCTCGCCGGTATGCTGCTGCCCGCTTTGAATAAAGCCCGCGACAAAGCCCGTGCCATTGCCTGTACCAGCAATTTGAAACAAATCGGTAATGGTATCCATCTCTATTGCGGCGATTTCAACGATCTGCTGCCCGTTGTCACTGAAAATGACAATGCTATCGAATGTGCGCTCATTGCACCTTATACTCAAGAGGCTGACAACTACGCCCATACCCCCATGACAGGATTCAAGATCCCCTGTTCCACCGGACTGAAAGGAATGTTCTTCTGCCCCGCCGCCAACAATGCCGGTACGGGCGGTACAAAATATTATCCCTCTTACAAAGCCATCATCCGTGATGTGAATAAACCCACTTCCACTGATTTCTGGGCGGACAAGTCCGTAAAGGCAACTTGGGGTTCCATAACCACCATTTGCAGCGGCAACGCCATTACCCGTCTGAACCCCTCCAATATGATCATGACCGAACAGGGATACAACCGTGCCAACGGCGATAAAATCTATTGTTCTCCCCGCGCGATTTTTCAAGCGGACTGGTTCTACGGTTATGCTACAAACAGTACATGGATCGCCAACCATAACAATCTCCAGAGTGCCAATATGTTTGCCGCAGACGGCTCTGTGCATTACATCGTCAAAGCCGAAAAAACCAGTTTTAAAACCGGAACTCTCATCCCTAATTGATAAAAGGGTTTCTCCAAAATGAAATATCTGTACAGCATATTGCTGACACTCCTTGCCGGAGTGGCGGCATGGGGAAATGTCGTTTTCAATCCCGGTTTTGAAATGGGTACTGACGGTTTCATCATCAACCGTTTTCTCACCCCTGCACTCAATCCGGAACTGAAATATCACCCCCTTGAAATCGACAGCCATTCCGCCCCAAAAGGCAAAAAACAACTCAAAATTGCCAATCCTTACGGTGAGAAATTTGAACTTCACACCAAAGGATTTGCCCTGAAGCAAAATACGCCATACCGTTTTTCCGTCCTTGCCAAAGGTCAGAATAAAGCAAAAATCCAAGTGTTGATCTACGGCATCAACGAGTTGAACGGAAAGTGGCAGACTGTTTTCAGCAAAAAATTTGATTTGAGTGATACGTACAGAGAGTATCAGGGGACGTTCAACATCGGCAGCCGGGTCGGTCAGGTTTGGCATATCCTGATCATGCCGGTCGATAAAATCCACAAACACCCCATCTTTCTGGATGACCTTTCAGTAAGGGAGGAAAATACCCCCCCCGCCGGAAAACTTGAAGGTACTGTTCTCTCGGAACGACTGACGGAAATGGAAAACAAAACCATCCCGCTCACCCTCAAACTCCACAATGATACGGCTTCAGCAATCAAAAAAACCATTACAGTAAGAGGGGTCGATGAAGTTTTCAAACAAGAGGTATTCCGCAAGGAGATCCCCGTTGAACTCGCCCCCGGCGAAGCCGGAAATTACACTTTTGAGCGCAAACTCTCCCGTTACGGAGCCATTACCCTCTATGCGGACGGCGTGGATAAACTTCTGGTCGGCTATTATCTCGTCATCGGTAAATACAATGCAAAGCCCATCGACCTTATGAAAGAATTCTGTGTCGGCATCAATGGCGGCTTGAATTACATCTGGTCGGAAAATCCGGCTTACCGCACTCTCAACGCCCCGTTGGAAAAGTATCCTGAAATGTACGCCCGTATCGGATGCCGTCTGGTGCGGGAGCATGACGGCGGCACCGCCTCCACCCAGTGGGTCGCATTGGAACCACAGGAGGGCAAATGGGATTTTTCGCACCTTGATCTGGCCACTTCCCTTTTCGGAAAATATAAAATCGAACTCCTCCCGGTTCTCGGCAGAGTTGAATTTGTCATACCGCAGAAAAACGTAAAACTCAACGCCAATCAGCCTCAATGGCTGGCGGATAAAAGCCCCTTCCAAAAGCCCGATCTCGGCGGTTGGAGCCGCAACCGGGTCATCCATCCTCCCGCCGAAAACTGGCGGAAGTACGTCCGCACTGTTGCGGAAAGATTGAAAGGCAAAATTCAGGTTTACGAAATCATCAATGAACCCAATCTTGTTTTGTGGCCCAAACCGTATGTCAAATACCTCAATATCGCCCTTGAAGAGATACGCAAAGCTGATCCTGCGGCAAAAATTGCCGGGTTCGGTCTGACCAGTGATTTCGGTACTGATGCAGGCAAGTGGATGAAAGCGGCAAAGGGAATTGAATTTCCGGAGATCGATATTGCCGGATTTCACCCCTACGACAGCCGGACACTGGGTTCAGTCAATGCCGCCGACGACGATATCGCCCGGATCCGCAAACGGTACCCCGCCAATATGCAGTTGTGGAATACCGAAGTCTACTACCTTTATGATTTCGGTTTCAACAATATCTATCTTCAACAGGCTAAAGTCAAACCCTATCACGGGGCATGGCGTTTCCTCACCGACCTTGCCGAAGGCGTGGGCCAGTCCACAGCGGCGCACCACTCTCTGCTTTTCAAAAGCGTTCTGATCCCCGGATTTCACTGCAATCCGCCGCTGGACATGATCCCCTCCGAAAACGCCGGTGCGCTCAATACGCTTGCACGGCATCTGGAGGGCGGCAAATGTATCTTCAAAAAGAAATTCGATTCCGGACTCATCCTCTATGCGTTCCGCAAGCGGGACAATACGCTCATGGCGGCACTCTGGAACTTCCGCGAACAGCAGGGCTTGCAGATGGATCTTGCCGAATTGCAGATCAAAGACCTTTTCGGCAATCCGGTCAAAGCGGGTATTCTTCCTGTCACACCTTATCCGCTCTATCTTTTCCCCGGCACATTATCTGAAAATGCCTTTATGGAAAAGTTGAAACAGTTGAATGTGATTTTCGACCGTCCGGTTCAGGCAGTACCGTTTTTACGGATTTTTTCCGGCAACGGCAAAAGTACCGGAATGCTCTACCTTACCAACATATCCAAAGTTCAGCAGAAGGGAATTGCCGGAGTGAGCGGCGGCGTGAAAAGCACCGGAATGCTCCGCTTTGATCTTGCCCCCGGCGAAACGGCAGCGTTTGAATTTCCTGTGACCGTGATCGACCGCAAAAAGCCCGTGGAACTTCGCCTCGGAGCCGGGAAACGCATCCACCGTTTTGAACTTAAACCGCTTTTTACTGCCGCAGCAGAAGCCGGAGAAAAACTTGCGCTTGGCAACGGCGATTGTCAGGTGAGCCGGAAAGATGGTAAAATCATCATTTCAGGACGCATCAACGACGCCACCGATGCCGGAGTGACCGGGAAACGTTATCCGTGGGATACCGATTCCGCGGAACTTTTCATTGATGCCGCTCCGGAAAAATTGGGCAAAAAACCGGAAACCTACACACCGCAAACGACCCGTTTTTTCATCACGCCCCGTGACGCGGCAGGCAAACAACTCACCATCTGGAGCAAACAGTTCAAAGCCGCCGATTGTCGTTTGCAAGTACAATCTGCTGCAAAAGGCTGGGATTTTGAACTTTCATTCCCCGATACGGGATTTGCTCCGGATAAAATGGGTTTCGATATCGTCATCAACGACTCCGGCAGAAAACGGGTCGGAGCGTGGAGCGAATTCAAAGAGAGTTTCTGCAACCGGCTCGGTTTCGGGCTGATCCGTTTCAAGTGAGAAAAATATGTACCAATTAACAGAAAACTGGCATTTGAAGTTCACTACTCCCGACGGCAGCAGCTATGATATTCCTGCCCAAGTCCCCGGCAACGTGATCGGCGATCTGGTGCGCAATAATATCTTGCCCGATCCCTTTTTCGGAACCAACTCCCACAAAACTTATCCGTGGGAGAAGGTCTGCTGGGTCTATGAAAACACCTTCCGCACTCCGGAAACAAAAGCAAACGAAAGAGTTCAACTGACTCTCCATGGAGTCGATACGGTATTTGAACTTTTTATTAACGGAAAGTTCGCCGGAAGCGGGAAAAATATGTTTATTGAACACCGGTTCGATATCACAGATTTTCTGATTTCCGACGGCGAAAACCGTATTCAAATCACCATCGCTTCCAACGTTATGTGCGAGCGGCATACCAGCCGCCCCGCCGCCTTTGACTGTCAGCCGCACAATTACGCCGGTTGGCATCTGCGGCGCGCCACCCATACCTACGGCTGGGATATCGCCCCCCGGATCGTCGGTGCCGGATTGTGGCGCACGGTCACGCTTGAAGTGATCAAACCGACCCGCTGGCGGGAGAGTTACCTCTACACCCAATGGCTCAACAGCGAAAAGGCGGGCATGGTGCTGCATTGGGAATTTGATACCGATGCCGAAGATTTTGACGGATTTTCTGCGGCGATGACTCTCACTTGCGGCGACTCCTGTTATCATGAAGAGTTTCCGCTCCGGTTCTGTTCCGGGCGTAACTACTTTCAATTTACCGCCCCGAAACTCTGGTGGCCCAACAAGGCGGGAGAACAGCATCTCTATGATGTTTCTCTCAAACTCTTTCAAAACGGCGAACTTCAGGACGAGATGAACTGGCGCACCGGCATCCGGGATATCCGGTTGGAACGGAGCGAAACCAACATCAACGGCGAGGGGAAATTCTGTTTCAAAGTGAACAACAAACCCCTTTTCATCACCGGTTCAAACTGGGTTCCCGCCGATGCGCTCCACGGCGAAAACCGTGAACGTATCCTCAAAAACGTAAAACAATTCAAGGAGTTGAATTGCAATATGATCCGCTGTTGGGGCGGCGGTGTCTATGAAGATCATGATTTCTTTGACCTCTGCGATGAACTGGGCTTGCTGGTCTGGCAGGATTTCATGCTGGCATGCACCATTCCCCCGCAGGATCAGGAATTTCTGGAAGAGTTGAGAAACGAGGCTGTTTCTGCGGTAAAAAAACTCCGCCGTCACCCCTCGCTGGCTCTCTGGTGCGGCGATAATGAGTGCGATCAGCGTTTCTTCGCTGTCAACGACCGCCGCAATCCCTCCATGAACAAAGCGACCAGAGAAATCTTTCCGGAAGTGGTCTTTGCCCATGACCCCGGCAGGGATTATCTGCCGAGTTCTCCCTATATGGCAGATGAAATCAAGGAGCGGAACTTGCGCTACTCCTCTCCGGAACAGCACCTCTGGGGACCGCGCGACAACTGGAAATCCCCGTTTTACCTCAATCCCAGTGCCATTTTCGCCAGTGAGATCGGGTATCTCGGCATGCCTGCTTTTGAAAGCGTAAAAAAATTCATCCCCGCCGGCTCGCTCAACAAACGTTCTGCGGAAAATTCTGACTGGCTCTGCCATGCAGCACAGCCGTTCAACGAGAAAAACGGCTGTTACGCCTACCGTATCGGCATGATGCACGAACAGGTGGAGGGTTTCTTCGGCTCCGTTCCGGAAAAACTGGAAGATTTCGCTGAAGCATCACAAATCGTTCAAGCGGAGGCGATGAAATATTTCGTGGAAAATTTCCGCAAAGACAAGGGGAAACGCACCGGCATCATCTGGTGGAACGCCATCGACTGCTGGCCGCAGTTTTCCGATGCCGTCATCGACTACTATTACAACTGGAAACTGGCGGCGCACTATTTGAAAAACGTTCAGCAATCCGTACTTCTCATGTTCAGTGAACCGGAAGCGTGGTGTATCAGACTTCACGGTATCAACGATCATCAGAGAGAAATCCGTCTGCACTACACCGTGACCGATCTTGAAACGCAGCAGTGCTGCCTGACCGGAGATGCCATACTTCCGGCGGATACCTCCTGCGAACTTGCGGCATTGCGTATCAGTCTCGGAAAACAGCAGATTTTCCGGATCGATTACAGTTACGACGGCAGGAAATGTTTCAACCATTATCTGCTGGCGGCTCCGCCGGTCGATAAAAATTTGTATAAAAAATGGCTTGAAGTTTTCAACTCTCTCAATTTTGCAGTATATTAAATAAAATAGAAGGAAAGTAAAAAATGAAAAAAATTATTTATTGTTTTGTTGTTTTTTCTCTTGTTTCCGCTCTTTGCGGAGCCGATATCCCGCTGAAAATCAAACTGGAAATGCCGTGGAAAGCGGCGAATGGCACTTATACACTGGATTATTCCGGCAAACTGTGGCCGAAACTGATTCTCTCTTTTCCCGCCCAAAAAGGCAAAACCTACAAATTTTCCTGTGAAGTAAGGTTGGAAAAACCGGTGAAACGCATGGAAGGTCTGCGTGCCAACCCCGGCAAAGAATTTGCCCCCTATACCCACTATATTTACGCCAAAGCCGATACGGAAAAAATCAGCATCAATCTCAATCCGGGAGAACCCAACCAGTTGCAGGTTCGTAACTGCAAAGTGGAAGAAATGACCGCTCTTCCGACTGAAAACCTCATCTGGAACGGCGATTTTGAAAATGCCTCTTTCGGCAATGTTTTCATGATCGGCAGTTGGGCGGATCAGGCATCCGGCGGCAGGTGGCTTGCTTCTCCGGATTTTCTCTACGGCGAAAAGAGTCTCCAGATGCCCATGCCTGTTTCCGGCAAGGTCAACTCGCTGGTTACGCCTGACCTGCCGGTGCGTTCCAACGGCAAAATCAAAGTCACTTTCTGGGCAAAAGCGGACAAACCGCAGGGGCTGACTGTGCAGTTTGATTTCCTCGGACAATTCAAAAAACATCTCTATTACCTTAAAACATTCAATTTGAATACCGAATGGCAGGAATACACGATGGAATATGATATTCCCGAACTCCAAAGACCGCTTGTCCGCCTCTGCTTCAGCCGCAAACACGCTCCCGGAGCGGTCTGGCTGGATATGGTAGACCTCCGGGTGGAATAAGGATTTATTATGCAAGTTCATATCATCAGTTCGTTCCACTACGATTACCTCTATCTGGAGAATTCTGAAACATATTTTCAACTTGGCTTCCGTATTCTTGACAAAGCAATGGAACTTCTTGAAGCGGAACCGGAGTGGAACTTTACCGTCGAACAGACCATCCTGATAGAAGAGTATCTGCGCCGTTTCCCGGAGAAGCGTCCCGTCATGCGCCGTTTCGCCGGTGAAGGCCGCCTCTCTTTTGCTCCCGGCATGTACGTTATGCCCGACATGAATATGGTCGATGCGGAGTCCCTCTTTCTGCTGGCAAAATACGGCAAAAACTTTTTGCAGGAAAATTTCGGAACTGATGCCAAAGCGTGTTGGATCGCCGACTGCTGGGGACACCACGCCCAACTGCCGCAAATCCTGAAACAATGCGGCTATGATGGTTACTTTTTCTGGCGTTGTATGCGGCATGATCTGGAGAAGACCGATTTCCGCTGGAAAGGGTTGGACGGATCAGAAATCACGACTCACTGGCTGGCAACCGGCTACGCCGATATCAATTTCCACTCGGAAGATACCGTACTTCACGCGGAAGAACTCTCTTTTGCCGCCGGAACGGCTGATGATATCCAACAAAGACTGGATAAAATTTCCCTTTATGCGGGAGACACGCCCCGTCTGCTCTGCAACGGCGGCGATTTCCGGATGCCGCAAGAATTTGGCGGGAAAGTTTTGCGTACACTCAACAGGACAGGCAACTTGCCGCCGATGAAATTTTCCACGCCGGAAAAATTCTTAAAGGAACTCGCCGGTGCAGAACTGCCGCAGGCCTCGGGGGAGTTCAACGGAGCATTTCAGGGGTGCTATTCCACCAATATCCTCATCAAACAACTGCTCTATTACAACCGGGAGCAACTGCTGGCAAAAGAGACGCTGGGTGCGTTGACCGGCAAAGACGGAGTTTCCGGTGAAGAGTGGAAAAAACTGCTGCGCCACTTCTTTCACGATACGGTCTGCGGAACGATTTGCGATGATGCGCTCCGTGCGGCTGTAACGGAACTGCGTTCCCTTTATGACAACAACCGCTCCTCCGGAAATTGTCTTTTCAACCCTGTTCTGCGCCGCCGTCATGAAGTGTTTCAGGATGAAAACGGACAACGCCGGGAAGTCACGCTATCCCCCTTTGAAAGCCGTGAATTTTCCGATTTCCCGGAGATGCCGGAATTGAGAACCTCCGCTGCCGGATGTTTTGAAAACCGCTTCTACCGCTGTACTTACGATGAAAAAGGACGCATCACCTCCCTGAAAACCCATCAGAAGAGAGAACTGGTCGATGCCTCCTCTCCGGCATGGTTCGGATTACCTGTCATGCAAATGGATCACGGCGACAACTGGCTTTTGTATGATGCACCGCTCAACGGCGGCTGTGATGCGGCGGCATTCACCGACAATCACCCTGATCCGCTTTTCCGGGAAACGCTCCGTAACGGACTTGTCAACAACAGTCCTTTTTTCGCCAATATCGACCATGCGGAAATCAGCAATTCTTCCCGTGAATGTGTTATCATCCAGCACGGGCATCTGCAATTCTGGCAACTCCGGGTGGATTTCAAGTTGACCGTAAATCTGGACGATGTTTCCCCGCTTTTGAAATTCAAACTGGATATCACGCCCACGGGGAAATATTACCGGCTGCGGGCGGCATTCCCGACTGCGCTGCAAACCGGGAATATCCATCACGGTATTCCCGGCGGCATCCAGCTGCGGGACAACTGCGAATACCCGGCTGACGGTTTTATCCATTACGGCGATACGCAAAGCGGCCTCTTTCTTCTCAACCGGGGTATTCCCGGCAACAATGTGGATGAGAACGGTGTCATGCTGCTGTCGCTCTTCCGTGCCGTTGCCATGGAGTACAAGTGCGCCAGCGAAGGCTCTTTCAACCGGAACGTTCCTCATTCTTTTGAATACGCCATTCTGCCCCATGACGGCGGCTTGTACGACTCCGGCAATGCGGAAGCGATCGAGAACTATCTGCGTCCGCTTCAGCGGGCGGCAGAACCCTGTAAGGGCATCTGGCAGGAACTTCCCGCCAACGTGCGTCTTCTGGCATTGCGGAAACACCCACAGGGGCTTTTCCTGCGCCTTGCCGAAGTCTGGGGACAACCGGCGGAAAACGTCCTGCCCTTCCCCTGCCTCCCGTCAGACGGACTGGAAAACATTCAATACAGCGGGAACGTCACTCCGGACTTCCGTCCCTTTGAAATCAAAAATTATATATGGAGCAGCAACGGGATCTCCCCTGTGAAAAATTAGTCTGCGTTTTGTATAAAGTCTTTTCAAAAACGCAACTCTTCCCAGGCTTGCGGGAGTTTCTTTAACGGCGTGCGGATGCCGAGCGGAACTTCGGGGGCAAATACGGATAAACGGCTCTCCTCCAACAACTCCCAGAACTCCTCAAGCCCCGGCTTCTCCGCGATTTCAACCCCCTCCGCCGCCAGACGGAAACGTTCTGTAAACTCCTCCAACTGCTCCATTTTCAACTCATCTTTGCCGGGGGCGGCAGTCAGACGCTCCACCCTGAGTTTCAGCCCCCGCAGATAACGGGAGTAGTTTTCAAAAACCATGCGGCTTTTCAAAAAGTGCGGACGGAAAAGAAAGTCATGATGTTCTTTCACATCATGCCAGCAAATCCCCGAGGCGGAGCGCACTTTCGGAAAAAGTCCGGTGATGACGGCATCGGTTTTGTAAAGCGTGTGAAGCATTTTCACGCGGTCATCAAGCATATTTCCCAACTCCTGTCTTGCGCCTTCTGCGGCAATGCCGTAACTTATTTCGTCACGCAGTTCCCACGGGTCGCCGATCGCCTCAAGTATGGCGGCATCCAGCAGATCATCTGCGTAATCCCGGTAGTTGAGAAACCACGACAGTTCCATATTCCGCTCCAAACGGATACTGCGTTTGAGAAACTTGAGCTGTTCGGCGTGTTCAAGGCGGAATAGACGGATCACGCCCCGGCGGTGGTGCATTTGCGCCTCATTCTCTTTCAGATAAAGCCCCGAACCCACGCTTTCGCCCTCATCGCACAAGGCGGGATAAGCCATTTTCCCGCCGCCGTTGGGGAGTTGGACTTCAAACGGCAGCGGTTTCAGTCCCGGCCACACCTTGCTGCCGGACTGTTCAAAATTCCGGACTCCCGCAACCGCATTGGAGAGACGGGAACCGATGTTCCGGCTCTCCGGAACGGTGTAATGGATCGCTTTGACCCGTCTTTTTCCGGAAAGTTCGGCAAGTTTCATTTTAAGATATTCCGGCAGACGGACACTCTCAAAATCGGCGGGCGCAACCGGTTCGCCGGTCTCTTTGCGGACGTATTCGGCGAGAGCGGCAAAAAGCGGCTGTTCACTGAAAATATCTCCGGCATCGACCGCTTCAAGAAACTGCTCCGCAAACCCCGCAATGGGGTTGAGCTGCTGACGGATGTATTTGGGGAGAGCGCGCAGACACAATTCGACTTTTTCGGTGACATATCCCGGCACAAGATAGTCCAACGCCCACGGCGGCAGTACGTTGAGTTGATCTTCGGGGACGAACAGCGTTATGCCGTCCCCCTCTTCTCCGGGCATGAATTGGTAGCGCAGCGGGAATTTCTGACCGGAAAACTCCAGAAAATCGGGGTAATCCTCTTCATACCACTCCACAAACTGTTCCTGCATGATGTCGTCGGAACGGAACGAGTAATCCTGTTTGTCGCGGCGCAGAAGTTCTTTCAGTTCACGGACAGATGTGACGCTTTCCGGCAGCAGTTCCAGATAGTGTTCCACGGCGGCTTCGGTGTCGAGTACCGTTCCGGGGCGGCGTATTTTTTCTTCCAGTTTCCGCAGTTTGTTCAGGGCATCCGCACTTTTTTCAAGCCACGTTCCGGCGAGGGAGAACGCTCCTGTTGCCAGTGCTTCACGGATGAAGATCTCCCGTGCCTCTTTCGGGTGGGTCTTGGCGTAATGCACCCGGCGGCCATTGTGGATGAGAAGTCCGCCGAATGTGAGCCGCTCACGGGCGTAGACAAAGCCGCTCTCTTTATCCCAGTAAGGCTGATCGTAGATGCGTGTGCAGAGGTGCGGAGCCGCCTGTTCTGCAAACTCCGGCTTGATGCGGGCGTTCTGCCGCGCAAAAAGGCGGCTGGTCTCCACGATGGCAAAACTCATTATCCATTGTGGAACGGGTTTCTTTTTGTGTAGTCCCGACCCGGGGAAGATCTGGAACTTTTTCCCCGCAGTACCGTGAAAATACTGCTCTTCGGGGAGGTAATGGGCAATGTGGCGGGGAATGCCCGAAAGCAGTGCGACATGGAGCGGGTCATACGGGATGTTTTCCAGTACGCCCGGAGTCTCTTTCAAATTCCATTTCAGACTTTTGCCGTTTTCCAGCAGATCATCGACCAGATTGCGCCATTCGCGGAGGCGGTTGAAGTTGTAGAAATTCTTTTTGCAGAAGTTCCGCAGCAGACGGTTGGAAGTACATTCAGAAACAACTGCGTTCCAGAGGTTTATGATCGAAAGAAAGTCGGAGTCGCCGTCACGGAAACGGCGGTGCGCCTCATCGGCGGCCTGCTGTTTTTCCAGCGGGCGTTCCGCCGGGTCCTGAATGGAGAGGTAAGCGGCGATGACCAGTGCTTCGGGCAGTACCCGCTTGCGTTCGGCACTCAAAAGCATCTTTCCCAACTGGGGGTCGATGGGCAGAGCGGCAAGTTTCCACCCCTCCGGAGTCAGTTTGCCGTTGACCTCCAATGCCCGCAGATCTTCAAGGGTGCGCAGCCCCTCCCGTACTGCGGCGGAGGGCGGCGGATTGATGAAGGGGAAACGGTCGATGCGGGGCAAACCGAGCGACGCCATCTGCAAAATGACTCCCGCCAATCCGGTACGTTTGATTTCGGGGTCGGTGTAGGCACTTGCTCTGGCGAGGTCATCTTCGCTGTAAAGGTGTACGCACACGCCTTCGGCGATACGTCCGCACCGCCCCCGCCGCTGACGTGCGCTTGCCTGACTGATGGTTTCGATCTGCAACTCTTCGATTTGTGTCCGCGGATTGTACCGTTTGATGCGCGCCTGTCCGGAGTCGATGACGAAACGGATGCGGGGAATGGTCACGCTGGTTTCGGCAACGTTGGTGGCAAGGATGATGCGCCGCTGACTGCCGGGGTTGAACACCTTTTGTTGATCGCCCACGGCAAGGCGTCCGAAAAGCGGCAGGACTTCGGTGTTGCGGTAGTTGCGTCCTGCAAGCAGATCGGTCGCCTCGCGGATCTCCCGTTCTCCGGGCAGAAAAACCAGTATATCGCCCTGTGCATCCAGCGTGCTGACATGTTCCACGGCTCTGCCGATGTGACTGGAAAGGTCTTCGTCGAACTCTTCCGGCGGCATAAAAACATCCTCTACCGGAAAGGTTCTGCCCTCAATACTGATCAAAGGAGCATTGTTGAAAAAACGGACAAAATTCTCTGTATCCAGCGTTGCCGACGAGATCGCCACTTTCAGGTCGGGGCGGCGGGGCAGCAGTTCTTTGAGGTAGCCGAGCAGAAAATCGATGTTCAGCGAGCGTTCATGTGCTTCGTCGATGATGATGGTCTGATACTGGCGCAAAAGCCGGTCGTTACGGGTCTCCGCAAGCAGGATGCCGTCGGTCATGAATTTCAGGACGGTGCGGGAAGTCGTGCGGTCGTCGAACCGCACCTGATAACCGACTTCATTGCCGGTTTCGCAATTCAGTTCAGCGGCGGCGCGGCGCGCCATGGCAACGGCGGCGAGACGGCGCGGCTGGGTACAGCCGATGCGCCCGCTTCTGCCGAAACCGGCTTGCAGGGCGATTTTGGGCAGTTGTGTCGTTTTGCCGCTGCCGGTATCACCGGCAACGATAATGACCTGATGACTCTGCCATGCCGCTTTGATTTCGGCGGCATGGCGGGTGATGGGCAGAACGTCCGGCAGTTCCAGACGGAATTTTTCTATTGCCGAAACAAATTCCGGGCGTTCCCGCATGGACATAACTTACAGAGACCCTTTCGTAGAGAGGACTCCCTGAATACGCGGATCGACTGAAAGTGCCTGATCGAGAGCCTTGGCAAACCCCTTGAAAATGGCTTCGTAGAGGTGATGCACTTCGCCGGACACCATCTGTTTCACGTGCAAATTCATGCCGCTTTTGACAGCGAGAGCCTGAAAAAATTCGTGGAAGAGCCGCACATCCAGATCTTTGATCATGGGGGCGGGCGGCTGAACGTCAAAGACCAGACAGGGGCGTCCGGAAAGGTCGAGTGCGATCAGTGCAAGGGTCTCATCCATGGGCAGGAGAAAGTTCCCGTAACGGCGGATGCCCGCCTTGTCTCCGGCGGCTTTGGCAATGGCTTCGCCCAGCACCAGACCGAGGTCTTCCATCGTGTGGTGATAATCCACTTCGATATCGCCTTTCGCGGTCACTTCGAGGTCGAAAAAACCGTGTTTGGCGAATAAAGTCAGCATGTGGTCCATGAAAGGGATACCGGTGTTGACGGAAGACTTTCCGCTGCCGTCGATTTCAAAATTCACGGAAATATCGGTCTCTTTTGTTGTACGTTTGATAGAACTGTTGCGCATATTCAACTCCTATTTATTGAAAGTTTCATCATCGGGGAAAAATTTACTGGCGACCTCCTGCAAACATTCACGGTCGCCCATCATAAGCATACCGTCTCCGAGGTGGATTTTGGTATTGCCGCGGGCGAGGATGAATTTCTTATTGCGGCGGATGAGCATGACAAGCACCGTGTGGGGCAAATTGAGTTCGGCAAGGGTTTTGTCGATGGCACTGCTGTTTCCGGTGACATCGAATTCATGGGTTTCGCCGCTGATCTCATCGGTATGTTCCAGTTCCAGCGGAGCGCGGCTGCGGTCATTGAGCGGGCTGTCCAGTTTGAGCCAACGCGCCATGGGCATAAGGGTACGCCCTTGCAGGATGACGGACGAAAGAACGAGGAAAAACACCATGTTGAACATCAACCCGGCATTTTCCACATTTTTCACCAGCGGGAAAGTCGCCAGCACGATCGGTGCGGCTCCGCGCAAGCCCACCCAGGAAATCAGCGTCTTTTCCCGGATGGAAAAGTTGAAGAACGATGTGCAGAGAAACACCGCCGCAGGGCGGGCGACAAACATCAGCACCAACGACAGCACGATGCCGCCGAGCCAGATGCGGTAATCGAGAAGTTCATGCGGGTTGACCAGCAGTCCGAGGGCGGTAAAGAGGGCGACTTGCATCAGCCATGCCAGCCCGTCGGTAAAGCGGTTGATCCCTTTCTGGTAGTTGTAGCGCAAATTCCCCATGAAAAGTCCGCAGACGTAGACGGCCATAAATCCGTTGCCGTAACAGAGTTCCGCCACGCCGTAGGCAAAAATCACAAGTGCTGCACTGCAAACAAGATAGAGTCCTTCGTAATCCAGTTTGAGGCGGTTGAAAACTTGCGCTCCCGCCTTGCCGAAGAGGGCACCGGTGCCGACGCCGATCAGCATTTTTGCCAGTAACTGCGGGATGAAAAGCCACGGGGAAGTGGTATCGCCGGTGACGACACTGAGCATGAAGATCGTTAGAAACGCCGCCATCGGGTCGTTGCTCCCGGACTCCAGTTCCAGCAGTCCCCGCAGATTTCCTTTGAGGCTCACCCCTTTGGAGCGGAGAATGGCAAAGACCGCCGCCGCATCGGTGGACGATACGATCGCCCCCAGCAGCAGACAGGATTTCAAATCGGCATCGAAGATCAGAGCCGCCCCCAGCCCCAGCAGCAGCGCAGTGACCAGCACCCCCGCCGTTGCAAGGACGATCCCGGGCGTCAGGACGGGTTTGATATTTTTGTAACTGGTATCAAGCCCGCCTGAAAACAGGATGAAACACATGGCGACCGTACCGAGGAAATTGATTTCCGGTGCCTGTTCTCTGCCGATGCTCACCCAGCCGAGACCGTCCGAGCCGCAGGTCATTCCGACGGCAAGGAACATCAGCAGAATAGGCATGTTGAAGCGGCTGGAGAGTTTGCTTGAAAACACCCCCAGCAGCAGCAATGCTCCGGCAACAGCCAGGATCTGGTGCGGTTCCATGGAGAGTGTTTTTCCTTTACAGTGCGTTATTCTTCTTGATCAGTTCGATACGCTGTGCCACGCATTTGTGCGAGAAAAGCGGATCGGAGGGCGTATTCATCACCCAGTCGCAGAGTTTTTCCAGTGTGGTCGCGGCAACGTGCATTCTGGTATCGGAAGAGGCGTAGTAGATGAATACCGTACCGTCTTCACGGGCGGCGAGACCGTTGCAGAAGACCACGTTGGAGACGTCGCCGATGCGCTCTTCTTTGTAGGGGGCGAGGAAGTAGCCGCCGGGAGAATAGATCACCTTGGAGGGGTCGTTCAGATCGCACATGAAAGCGTAAAGCACATAGCGCAGTCCGGCGGCAGTGTTGCGCACGCCGTGTGCCACGTGGAGCCAGCCGTAAGGCGTTTTAACGGGCGTTGCGCCGCAGCCGTTTTTGACCTCTTTGACGGTGTGATAGGTCTTGGCATCGACGATCTCTTCACCGACGAGTTCGGCATTTTCCATGGAGTCGGCAAGACCCCAGGCGATACCGCCGCCCGAACCGGCTTCGATAAAGCCGTCCTGCGGGCGGGTGTAGAAGGCGTATTTGCCGTTGATGAATTCGGGGTGAAGCACCACATTTCTCTGTTGCGGAGAGGGGGTTTTGAGGTCGGGGAGACGCTCCCAGTTATCCAGATCCTTCGTGCGCACGATACCGCAGGCGGCGACAGCAGAAGAGGTGTCGCCGGGAGCGGCGGCAGGATCTTTGCGTTCGGTGCAGAAAAGTCCGTAGATCCAGCCGTCTTCGTGTTTGGTCAAACGCATATCATAGACGTTCACATCGGGGTCATCGGTCTGATCCAGCAGAATGGGGTAGGGGCGGAAGCGGAAATTGTCGATGCCGTTTTCACTTTCGGCAACGGCGAAGAAAGATTTGCGGTCATTGCCTTCGACACGGACGATCATGCAGATCTTGCCGTTCATCTCGATCGCACCGGCGTTGAAAGCGGCATTGACGCCGAGCCGTTCCATGAAGAAAGGATTGGTTTCGGGGTTGAAATCATACCGCCATTCCAGCGGGATGTGTGCCGCTGTGACAACGGGATTGACATAGCGGTCAAAACAGCCGTTGTACCAGTCGGTATCGATCTGATTGGGGCGGGTGACGAGTTCTTCGTAACGGCTGACGGCACGTTCTTTCAACTGTTCAAAAGTGGACATGTTTCTGATCTCCTGTTTGCGTTTTTTTATCGTAATTTTATATGAAACCCTCCGGGTTTTCCGGAGGGCATCGGCGGATATCCAGAGCAGTTTATGCGTTACCGCCAACTGCAGATATCATCGCCGTCATCATCGTCGTAATCGGTACTCTGACCGCTGTTGTCCTCGCCGTCAGGTCCGAAGGAATAGGCAATCGCATTGGCGGCAAGTGCCTTGCCGGAAACCGCAGGGTTGGGGATGACGCCGGAAAAATCGGTGCTGATCAAAAGCACATAGGGATTTCCCCACGGGTCGCGCCAGAGATTTTCCACGTAAGCCGCATCAGTCAAATCAATATCTGCCGTGGGGTCAAATTCGCTCTTGGGGTCGAGAAAAGTTATTTTGCGGCGGTTGATATTGATTTCGCCGGATGCCAGTTTGTTCGGGCTGGTCAACTCAAGAATGAAATAGTTGTAAGCCTTGAGGGAATCTGCTTTTCCTTTATCCCCCAGACGGAGATATTTGTATTCTTTGGAGTTGACCGTCTTTGACAGATAAATATCACTGTCATTGCCGTTTACATCACCGAACTTTTTGGATGTATTGACCATTTTGTGATAAGTTCCCTCCACGCCTTTGAGGGCGGTCAGAATGGCGTTCATGTCGGCTTTGGCGGCGGTGACGCGCCCCTTCTGCTGGGCAACGAGGACGGCGGGAATGGCAAGACCCGCCAGAATGATGATGATCCCGATGGTGACCAGCAGTTCGGTCAGGGTAAAGTAATATCTTTTCATTTGTAATTCTCCTGTGGTTATATTCATCTTTTCTTATTGTAACAGATAAAGCGGGTTTTTGCAAGTGAAAATCACAAAAATATACAAAAAAAACGGTTTTTTACTTGACAAAAGCGGTTTTTATCGGTAATATATAGAAAGAGACACATTGCACCCGAAAACAAATATGGAGAAAATAAAATGAAAAAACAGAATTTCACCCTCGTTGAAATGCTGACCGTCATCGCCATTATTGCGATCCTCGCCGGTCTGCTCATGCCCGCCTTGAACAAAGCCCGTCAGTCCGCCCGCACCACTTCCTGTATCAGCAATCAGGGACAGGTGATGAAACTCATCCAGATGCAGATGAATGACAAAAAAAGCATGTTCAAATCCTTTGACGGCTCCGACAACGGTGCCGCCAATGACGAAAAAAAGACCGGCACAAAACCCTATTGGAGCTGGTATCTGAAAAGCAAAAAATACACCGGTGATTTTGAAGTCTTGCGCTGTCCCTCCATTACACTGGATGCCGCCAAAGAAGAGGCTGTTAAAGCCAATGCCGCTTATGTGTACGGCGCAATCTATGACGGCACCGGCACTGCCGGGTTGGATTTCCGCGGCAGTAAATTGCTCCGTTATAAAAAATCTGCCTCCGAAACAGTCGATGTTGCCCCGACCCAACTGGTCATGGGCGGCTGCTGTGTAACGGAAGTTGATAACGTTCAAACGCCCAATGCTCTTTTTGAAACGGCAAAATCCTATGCCGCTCACGGAGATTCCTGCAACTTCTTCTTCCTTGACGGCCGCGCCGTTACCATGGAGGCGGAGGCTCTCAAAGGCAAGTATTCTGTTGACAAAGATCACAATGTTATCAAGATCGGTGATGTCACTTTCAAGGAATAAAACCACATTGTTTTCAAGCCGGGGCGACCCGGCTTTTTTTACGGATGTTTACAGAAAAGTACGGATTGAAAGAGTTGCGCCGTTTCCCGGTCGAAGTGCTGCTTGCGGCGGGGGTGATACTGGGGATTTTGTCTGTGTCGCGCTCGTGGTTCTTTGCGGCGGCGGCTCTTCTCTTTTTTCTCTTTCCGAAACGGAATACGGCGGCGGCGTTTCTCTTTTTCATTCTCGGCGGGACTTCTGCTTTTTTTCTGCTGCCCCGCACGGCTTCAGAGAGTGTCTACGGCACGGCAAAACTCCGCATTACCGATATGCGCCTGTCGCAGGCGGAGGGCTTGACGGCTCCCTCGCTGATCGCCGCAGAAATCCTCGAATTCGCCCCGCACGGAGAAGCCGCAAAACCGCACCGTGAGAAAACTTTTCTGCGCCTCCCTTACGGCAGCAGCGTGAAACTGCATCCGGGCGAACTCTGTCGGGCGGAAGGACTGCTTGCCGCCCCGCCCGCAAGCGGATTTGCCAACTATCTCTATGCCCGCAAGGTGAAACGGACATTTCAACTTGACCGCATTTCCCGCGAAACTCCGCCGTCAGGCTGGCGGAACAGCCTCGCCGTTCTGCGGGATATGCTCCTTGAACAGACGCTTGCCGGAATAGAGGACCCGGAGACGCGCGGACGCATCGCCGGACTCTTTTTCAATGCGGGCGGCGGTTTGTCGCACGAAAGCCGCGAACAGTTTCTCCGCTCCGGCACGATCCATATTTTCAGTGTCAGCGGAATGCACGTTGCGATGCTCGCGGCTCTGCTTTTGGTCTGTCTGCGGTTCATCCCGGGAATGTGGCGGGAGGGGTGTGTGCTGGCGGTGCTGGTCTGTTATGTGATCTCCACCGGAGCAAACGCTCCTGCTCTGCGGGCATTGGGGATGATCGGCTGTTTTCTGGTACTGCGCATGGTGCTGCTGCAAACGCCGCCGCTACGCATCCTCTCTCTGATTGCGGCTGTGCTGCTCTCTTTTTCGCCCGGACTGCTTTTCGACATCGGTTTTCTCTACTCTTTTGTCATAACGGCGGTACTGCTTTCAGGAATGGGGTCTCTGCGGGAGAGCGGGCGTCTGCTCCGGGCGGTCTCTGTTTTTACCCAAACCACACAGGACCGTCTGCGGATACTGAAGTACAGCAAGCCGATCGTATGGGTCTTGTCGGCACTGAGTATCTCTCTGCTCTCTTTCTGGGGCGGAGTGGCGATTTCGGTATGCAGCCGCGGACTGCTGCTGCCGGGGTCGGTGGCGGCGAATATTCTGCTTCTGCCGCTGGTGCCGCTGCTCTTTTTCTTCCTCGGGTTCAAACTGCTTTTTGGGTGGCTCCCCGGAGTGGGGACTGCGGGCGCGTTTCTGCTGAAAAGCGGCTTCTTTCTGCTGGATGCCGTTACCGGAGTGTGTGCCGATGTGCTGTCCTCTCTGCCGGTGATCCGTCCGCCGCTTGGCGAAGCGGTGCTGTTCTACGCCATGTTTGCTCTCTTTTTGACCGTAAAACGGCACATTTACCGTTTCGGCGCACTCGTTCTTTCGTTTCTTCTGGTGGGGTCATGGGTCTTGAGGCCGCAGTTTGAACCGCCTTTTACCGCTGTCTTTACGGCGGATGCCGAAACGCCCGTTATGGTCGTGGAGGCCGTTCCCGCTGAACACCGCGCCGCCGTGTACGATGCTCCGTCGGCAGACATGAGTTATCTTGCCGCAGAACTGCTTGTCAACAAAGGGATCACTGAAATCGAATTTCTGCGCTTCAGTCAGCCGAAGAGGGATTTCAGCCGGGGCGCAAAAGCCCTCGCCTCCCAGTTGCCGGTAACGCGTCTCGAACTGCCCGGAAAGAGCCGCAAGACGTTTCTGAACGCCCTGAAAAAAGATTTTCCGCCGGAAAAACTGCAAACATACTCCGTCCGCCGCAGCCGGGTCTCTGCTGAACCCGGTGACTGCGGATGGCAGATCACCGTTGACGGGAAGAGGTACTTGCAAACCGCTTCCCGTCAGGTGCAAGTTCTTGTGATACCGGAACGCTGACTTCAGCGTTTCTCCATCGCCACGCTGTAAAGGTAAACTCCGGCAGAGTCCGCTGTTTCGGCGGCGGTCTGCAAGTGGAGGTAACTCAACTGGATCTCCTTGCCGAAAGGAGCCGGGAGCGTGCGGCCGTAGGGGATCGCCACGCTTGCGCCGCAGCCGGATACGGTCAGGATATTTTTGTTGAGATCAAATTCCATATCCACCGTGGAGCGTCTGCCCGGTTCTGCGATCAAAGTTCCGTTGACCCTGCCTTCGCCGTCGAGGATGAAGGAGAATGGGGACAATTCGCCGACGTATTCATCGCAGGGATTGATCCAGCGGTCGGCAAGGGAGATACGCACTCCCGCCGTTCCGGGCATGACCGTAAGAACCGCAGAAACAGAACCCTTGCGGCAGCCGGGGAAGTTCCAGACGGCACCTTCACGGTCGGAAAGCAGACGGTCGTCCGGATGACGGCCGATCAGCAGAGCCTCGCGGAAATACTCATCCGGAGAGGGCATCAACTGCGCCCCCGGGCGGCGGTTGTAGGCGCAATGCCCCGCAAGGCGGCATCCGCCGGGAATACTCTTGTAATAGAGGTGGGTACTCCAATTTTCCAGTCCGCGGCTGAAATCATCACTGCGTTTCTCTGCAAAGAGGAAGTCCAGATCAAAAAGAATGAGCCGGGAACTTTTGATATGCTGTCCGCAGTGGAGCAGAACTTTATTTCCGGGCAGTTCGATCAGCTGGTTCTGGTGAACACTCTTGTCGTTGAGGAACCAGGAACCGTCATTGGTGCGGAAATCGCTGTTGTTGCGAATCGGATTGAGCGTGATTTCACGGAAGCCCGTCCACGTTTTGCCCTCATCGCTGGAAACTGCGGCATGGATGGCATCGCGGTTGGTGAAAAAATCCTCCCATTTGCCCGCTCTCTCTTCTGCGCTCAGCATGGTCTGTGTCTGATGATCGACTTCGGGCAGAGGACAGGTGTTGTTCCAGATGGCGACCATGCGCCCGTCGGAGAGGGTGTAGATCCCCGGCATGGTGGCGACGGCGTAGAAAATGGAGGGTTTCATTTCGGACCAGGTGATGCCGCCGTCATCGGAGAAACATTCGTAATGGACATCTCTGGAGGTGCGCAGCAGCATGATGATCCTGCCGGAGGGCGTTTCTGCGAAAGCCGGTTCCGCACCGGGTTCATACCAGCGCATCCCCTTGTGGGGGTAGGTCAGTTCAAAGACGGGGGGAGCGGGCAGAATGGTTTCGCTCCAGTTTTTCCCTTCCGCATCGCCGAGAAAGACCACCGGGTGGATACGGTCATCTTCCGGCATCCGCCGCTGACCGATATTGATCCAGCGTTTCCATTTTTTCAGCGGCAGCGGGAGCCGCTGCAAGTGGACGATGTTATCGCTGATCTTCGTAACCTCCCACGGACCGTCCGCCCCTTCGGCGGAACGGTAAACGAATGTGCCGGAGGGGTGGTTGTGAAGTTGGACCGCCGCAGGAACGTGGCTTTCGGCACAATGGTTGCTTGAACCGATTTCGTCCAGATGGGAGATCATGGTAATATAACTGTTGTCCCAGGGGGAGGCGACTCTTGCGCCGGGATCATCTGCCGGAACTTCTTCTGTTACGAAACTCAAACCGTTGTCGTTGGAACGCATGACGACAAAAATGGCGTTTTTCTTACCGTTTTCGTGTTCGTGCGCGCGGCAGCCGTACACCCGTATTTCGCCTTCGCGGGTGATCATCATGGCGCGGTCGGCAAAACGGGGGGCAAGAGCGGTGACTTCCGGTTCAAATATCTCGTTGTAAAGGGCAGAATTTTTCATACGGACTCCTTCCTGATAAATTGCAGTTTCGTGAAATATACACCCTGTTTATGAAAAAGCAAGTTCAAACTTCAGACACTCTTATCAAAATTATGGGATATCTGCGAATTTTATGGTAAAAATCGCACTTTTTCCTTGAACTTGCAGTAAAATAACGGTATATTAAACCGTTATGTTTTGTTTTTATAAATTTATGTAAGGAAAAGTGAAAAATGTTCGACTCTTTGAGTGACAAACTTCACGATGTTTTCCGGAAACTGCGGGGGCAAAGCACCCTGACCGAAGAGAACATCGCAGAAGCAATGCGCGAGATCCGTCTGGCCCTGCTGGAGGCTGATGTCAATTTGCAGATCGTCAGCGAATTTGTTGAAGCCGTCCGCAGCAAATGCATCGGGCAGGAGGTCATCAAAAGCGTGACCCCCGGTCAACAGGTCGTCAAGATCGTCAACGATCAACTTGTGGAACTCCTCGGCGGCGGAGCCGCTGAACTTGCCTCCGGCGGCAAACCGACCGTTATCATGCTGGTCGGCCTCCACGGCAGCGGCAAAACCACCACCGCCGGTAAACTTGCCCTCAAATTGCGCAGAGACGGCCGCAAAGTCCTGCTGGTCGCCGGTGACGTCTACCGCCCCGCCGCGATCGACCAGTTGGAGATCATCGGCCGCGAAGTGGAAGTCCCCGTCCATGCGGAACGTACCAGTATCAACGTTGCCGCCATCGCCTCCAACGCCGTCCAGTGGGCGGGCAAACAGGGGTTTGATACCGTCATTATCGACACGGCGGGCCGCTTGCAGATCGACAATACCATGGTGCAGGAACTCGTCCGCATCCGTCAGGCAGTTCAGCCCGATGAGATCCTGCTGGTGGCGGACTCCGCCCTCGGTCAGGAGGCCGTCTCCGTTGCAGAACATTTCCACCAGGCACTTGAACTGACCGGTTTCATTCTCACCAAACTTGACGGTGATGCCCGCGGCGGTGCGGCCCTCTCCATCCGCAAAGTCACCGGAGTTCCGGTCAAATTCGCCGGTATGGGCGAAAAACTCGACAGTCTCGAAGTCTTCTACCCCGAACGCATGGCAAGCCGTATCCTCGGCATGGGCGACGTGGTCTCCCTCGTGGAAAAAGCCGCCGCCGAAATCGATGAGGAAGATGCGAAAAAACTTCAGGAAAAACTGCGGAAAAATCAGTTCGATTACTCGGACTTTCTCTCCCAGCTGCGCCAGATCACCAAACTCGGCGGCATGGAAAGCATTTTGAAATTCCTCCCCGGCGGCAAACAGCTTTCCGGTCTGCTCTCCGGAATGGACCCCAAACATTTTGCCCACATGGAGGCGGTCATCCTCTCCATGACTCCCGCCGAACGGAGCAATCCCGATCTGATGAACTTCTCACGCAAAAAACGTATCGCCAAAGGTGCGGGCGTTCCCGTGGAGACCGTCAGCAATCTGGTCAAACAGTTTGAGACCATGCGCAAAATGATGAAACAGAACGGTCTGCTGGGCCGTCTGATGGCAGGCGGCGGTCAGGTTCCCGATACCGGAATGGGGCTCGGCGGTCTGCTCAATGCCCCCGCCCCCATCTCCAAAAAGGCGCAGGATCACAAAAAACGTATTGCAAAACTTGCCAAAAAGCAGCGCGCCAAACAGCGCAAGCGTAAATAACTTATAAGGAGTTGCTGCCATGTATACACTTATTATTTCCATTTTCGCCGGACTCCTTGCCGGCTGGTTCTTCACCAACGATATGAACTCCCCCACCTGGGGTGTTATCTGCGGTGTTGCGGCACTTTTCATCACGCAAATGCTCATCGCACTTTTCATCCGCATCAAATCCGGCAAGATCCAGAAAGAGATCGAAACCGTCATGCAGGATGCCCAGGCAAAAGCCAACCGGATGATGGTGCAGTTTGAACGCCGCCCCCCCGGGAGTCTCAAAGTCGCCCAGCAGCAGTTGGAAAAAGTCCAGACCGATGCCGTGCGCAAAACACTGGAACTCTGCGGGAAATACACCCCCTTCTACAAGTGGAATTTGATGCTGCCCCGGCAGATCAATGCCATGAAAGTTCAACTGCACTTCCAACTCCGTGAATTCGGCAAAGTCGATGAACTGCTGAAAAAATCCCTGCTGCTCGACGTCCGCACCAAACTGATCAAACTGGTGCGTCTCTACAAGAAAGAAGATCCCGCACTGGATAAATTCTACAAATCCAAACTGACCCGCATCAAAGGGGAAGACGGTGCATTCGCCGCCTGTGTTTACGCCTGGATGAAGGTCAGACAGGAGAAATACGACGATGCCGTTGCCGCACTGGTTCAGGCGAAAAAACTCTCCGACAACGCCGTACTGCTGGAAAATTACGACAAACTGGCAAACGGCAAATACAAACAGTTCAGCAATGCCGGTTTCGGCGATCTCTGGTACTCCCTCTATCTGGAAGAACCCAAAATAAAGATGCAGCGTCAGCAGCAGCGGATGTTTTGAGGTCCCCGTCATGGAACTGCGGCAGATAACATCAGCACTGGTAAACCCGGTTGTTTTCATCGGCCGGGTAAGTTCGGTACTGCCGCAGTTCTTTTCAAGAGGAGTCCGGAAACGGGAATTTTTCTACTATCTGGATCTCTGCGGAACAAAATCCCTCCTGACGGCACTGCTCATCTGTTATCTGACCGGACTGATCCTCGGCATCCAGTCCGCAATACAACTTCAGAAAGTCGGAACGGAAATCTTTATCGTGGATCTGGTTGGTTTTTCCATCCTCAAGGAGTTCGGGCCGCTGATGGTCGCCTTTATTGCGATCGGACGCGCCGGTTCTGCCTTCGCCGCCGAAATCGGCACGATGAAGGTCAACGAAGAGATACACGCGCTCTCCACGCTCGGCATCACGCCGGAAGCCTATCTGGTACTGCCCAAACTTCTGGCAATGGTCATCGCTATGCCCATCCTGACGGTCTTCGGTGACATTGCCGGTGTTCTCGGCGGTTTTACCGTCGGCATCTGCGGGCTGGATATTCCTGCCGCCGCCTACTGGGAACGCACATTCAACGTACTGCCCATTTCCACATTTCTGGTCGGCTTGAGCAAAAGTTTCGTCTTTGCCGTACTGATCACGCTGGCGGGCTGTTATTGCGGAAGCTGTACCACGGAGGATGCACAGGGAGTAGGCAGAGGGGCGACCAATGCGGTCGTAACGTCGATCTTTCTGGTGGTGATATCCGATACTGTCGTTACACTGCTCTACTCTTTTATCGGTTATTGAGGAGGAGAAATCATGTCTGAACAAATTCCGGCGATCGAAGTCGATCACCTGACGATCGGTTATGAACGTAAGAAAACACTGCTTGAAAACATCTCTTTTCAAGTAAACCGGGGAGAGATCTTCTGTATCCTCGGCGGCTCCGGCTGCGGCAAAAGTACGCTTCTGAAACATATTATCGGGCTTTACGAGCCGCTCGCCGGTTCGATCCGCATCAACGGGCGGGAGATCACCTCCGCCGACAGCAGCACCAAACGGGAGATCATGCAGGAATTCGGCGTCACTTATCAGGGCGGCGCACTTTTCGGCTCGATGACTGTTGCGGAAAATATCGCTCTGCCGCTGGAAGAGTACACCAACCTTTCCGCCGCAGAGATCGCCGCAGTCGTGGAGCAGAAACTGAAACTGGTCGATCTTGCCGGGTTCGGGGATTACATGCCGTCTGAACTCTCCGGCGGCATGAAGAAGCGCGCCGGTGTCGCACGTGCCATGGCTCTTGACCCCAAACTGCTGTTTTTCGATGAACCCTCCGCCGGACTTGACCCCATCACATCGGCGGGACTGGATCGTCTGATACTCGATCTGCGGAATAAATTCAATACCACCGTAGTCGTTGTCACGCACGAACTGGACAGTATTTTCACCATCGCCGACCGGGTCATCATGCTGGATAAGGCGACGAAGTCCATCGTTGCCGAAGGCCGCCCGGCGGATCTGCTGAATAACTCTGATAATCACTTTGTCCGTTCCTTCCTCGGCAGGGACGGTTTGAAAACGTTCTGAAGGAGGAGAAAAAATGAAAGAGCGTGAACAGAATTTCCGGATCGGATTATTTGTCAGCGGCGGAATTTTGCTGCTGCTGGTGATCCTTTTCTTTCTCGGCATGTCGGATCTTTTCACCCGCAAAGCGGTTTTGCGCACCAGTTTTACCGAATCCGTACAGGGGTTGTCTGTCGGTTCTCCGGTGAAATACCGCGGGGTCCCCATCGGGACGGTTACGCATATCGCCATACGGGTCGCAGACAAACTGGTACAGGTCGATATGGAAATACAGCGGGATCTTTTTGCCGACAAGGGCAGCACCCGGCAGGAGTTCCGGCGTTTTGTGGAAAAGGATCTTCAGCAGGGGTTGCGCTGCCGTCTGGAATATGCCGGGATCACCGGAATGAAATTCATCGACTTCGATTACTTCGTTCCGCCGGGCAGTACCATGCCCGCAACGCCGGTCTCGCTGCAGCATGATACAGCGATCTACATTCCGTCGGTTCCCAGTGCGTTCAAGGATATTTTAAGTGCAGTCGGAACGTCGCTTGACCGCATTGCGCACATCCGTTTCGAGGAGATTTCCGACGGATTGGAGCAGAGTCTTTCGGAACTTTCCCAACTGCTTTCCGACCCGGCACTGCGTTCCACGATCGCCCGGATCAACGATGCCGCCGAAAATCTGGAGTCAGGCAGCCGCACGATCGCTCAGGTATTCGATGAACAACGCATCCACGAACTTGCCGACACCCTCCAGAAAAATCTGACTGACATCAACACGCTGACCAATCAGATTTTGAAGGATTCCCGCGATGCGCGTCTGGCGGAGAGCAGTTCCGCGTTCCGCGATGCCGCCGCCTCGGTAGTTGACAGTCAGCAGCAGTTGGCGAACACGCTGGACAAGTTGAACCGCACATTGGATTCGCTGCGGGCACTGACGGACTCGCTGGATGATGATCCGTCGTCGCTGCTGCGGGGCAAACAACGCAACACGATCCACTTCAAGGAGAAGAAATGATAAACCATGAATTCCGCCGTAAAACAGCCTTGATCATGGCTGAAGAATCGCGCTACCATGCAGAAGCGTATGAATTTGTCGCCAATGCCGTTTCGTTCACCACGAAGCGTTTGCCGGAGCATCGTCACGTCAGTGCAGAAGAACTGCTTGAAGGGATGCGCGATTACGCCCGTCAGGAGTTCGGAGTTGTTTCTGCCGAAGTCCTTTATCACTGGGGGATCCGCACTGCCGCAGATGCGGGGCGTATCGTCTATCTGCTGATCGGAGTCCGGCTGCTTTCCGCCGCAGAGGGCGACCGCGAAGAGGACTTTTACATCGACTTTGACTTTTCCATTCCGCTGCCCAAAACACGCAAAAAACGCCTCAAAGCACCGGTCATCTGCTGAAGTACAAAGGGTTTTCTATGAAATTTTATGCTGACACGATCTGTCATACGCTTGAAAACGGAGTGCAGGTCTACCTTTTTCCGCAACCGGTGAGTTCTGTTATCGTTCAGTGCGTTGTCCGCACCGGCAGTATCCATGAAAGTTCCGCCCTCGGATGCGGGCTTTCGCACTTCCTGGAACACATGATGTTTCAGGGATGCGACCGCTACCCCGGTACTTCCGCCTCGGATACCATCGACGCCCTCGGCGGAAACATCAACGCTTATACCAGTTTCGACCATACCAGTTACTACGCAGAAGCCGCCGGATACCATCTGCTCAAAATCATCGACGTGATCGGTTCAATGGTACGTCACCCCCATTTCCCCGAAGAACGTTTCAAATCTGAACGGGAAGTCATCCTCCGGGAACAGGAGTTGGGACAGGATAACCCCGACCACCGGCTGTTTGAGGTTTTCAACGGACTGCTCTACAAACATCATCCGCTCCGGGTCCCCATCATCGGACACCGGGAAATGATCGCCTCCGTCACCAGAGAAATGATGTGCAGTTACTACGAAAAACGCTACACCCCCGGACGCACATTCTGGGTCATTACCGGAAATTTTGAACCCGCCGCCGCATTGGAAGCCGTCCGGCAGCAGATGGCAGACTGGACCCCTGCTCATCTCGCCGAACAACTCCTGCCGGAAGAACCGCCCCTCTGTCAGCAGCGGAAAGAGACTTTTCAGTTTGACGACCCCCTGACCCGTCTGGCAGTCGGTTTCCAACTCCCGCCTGTCACCGACCGGGATATTCCGGCTCTGGATATTGCGTCGGGAATTCTGGCTCAAGGTGACGGTTCCCGCCTGATCCGTATTCTGAAAATGGAAAAAACGCTCGCCGTTACTCTGCGCAGTTACTGCATGTCCATCGCCGGACGGGGGTTTTCCGGCATCTTCGGTGCCGCCGTCCCCGCCAAACTGGCAAAATTGGAAACGGCTCTGCTCAAAGAATTGGAAAATATCCGCAAAAACGGCTTTACCACCCCGGAAATCAAACGGGAAAAAACACAGCAGATGGCAGATACGCTCCGCAATCAGCGCAGTTTGAGAGAGGTCGCTGCCAACATCGTCAGCGGCGTTGTCGCCGCCGATTCCCCCGCCCTCTCCGACCGTTACATGGAACGGCTCAACGCCGTCACTCCCGATGAAGTCAACGCCGCCGCCGCAAAATATTTCAACGCCGATACTTTCGCCGTTGTCCGGCAGGAACAGCCGCAGAAACGAACCGTCTGCGCCGCCAAATGCAAGTCCGCCGCCATTCAGCCGCAGACTGCCGTTCTCGCCAAAGGGACCCGCTGCGTCACCATGACCGACCGCCGCCTGCCGCTGGTGGAGGTAAGTCTGCTGCTGCCGGGTGGGGCGATCTTTGAACCCGCCTCCATGACCGGCGTCAGCGGTCTCGTTGCCGATACGCTCTTTTCCGGTGCAGGAAAATACAGCGAAACCGCACTGCTCGAAGCCTTCGACGCATGCGGCGCAGAAATCAACATCAATGCCGGGCTGAACTCCCTGATGCTGGATATGAGCGTGCCGCGCAAATCTTTTCGCAAAGCACTCGATCTGCTCGGAACAATGCTCGGCTCTCCCCGTTTTGAGGCAGATGCATCCGAACGGGAAAAACAGAACCGGCTGGAACTGATCCGCAGCCGCCGTCAGGACCCCAAGGCCCGCGCCGCCTTTGAGTGCAGCCGTCTGCTTTACGGCAATCATCCCTACTCCTGGGGAACGCTGGGGCTGGAAGAGGCTTTCGGGGCGATCACCCCGGAAGAGGCCGCCGCCTTTTACCGTTCTTTGTGGAACAGAGGTCAGGTCATCTTCGGTTTCGGCGGGGACTGCACCCCCGATGAGGCGTTTCGCTGGGGCTGTGAACTGGATGATATGATCGCTTTCAACGCTCCTGCAATACCGTTGCCGCCGCCCCCGGTGTTCCCGGCAGAACCGCAGACGAAACACATCCTTCTGCCCCGCGAACAGACCGCCGTACTGCTGGCATTGCCCGGACCGCCGCTGAAAGATGACCGGCTCAATGACTGCGAGATCCTTCAGCACGCTGAAAACGGCTTGTCAAGCACGCTTTTCAAGCGCATCCGGGAAGATAATGCGCTGGCGTACACGACCGGATTTCAACTTTCCGGCGGTTTCCACGCCGGACAATTCCGCTTCTTTGCCATCACCGGTGCCGCCTCTGCGGAAAAAGCGGCGGGTCTCCTCCGGGAAGAGGTACAGCGTCTGGCGGCGGAAGGTCTGACGGAAGCAGAATTCAACGCCGCACGCGAGGGTGCTGTTTTCGCCGTCAGCAAAATCGCCGACTCCGTGGCGGCGGCTCTGCCGGGCCTGCTGCTTGAACTGCATTACGGGCATCCGGCAAACGAACTTTTCAGTCACCGTGAAAAACTGCTCGGGCGTTCAAGAGACGGGGTGAATAGACTGCTGAAAGAGTATTTTTCCAATGCAGTAACCGTGGAAGTACACGCCGGAAAAATGCCGTAATACGGGAAATCGGGTGTTTTTTTCACCAAAAACAATAAAAAAAACAATTTTTTTTAAAGAAATAGTATATTTGGTATTGAAAAACTTTTTTTTTCGCTTATAGTAGTAAATGTTCGAGGTCAGATTTGTTCAGGCTCTATACGCAATTTCTCCTCTTCATAATTACTCCTCTAAGCGTCTGGGCAACTGACCTTGAACGTTTTTTTTTAGAAAGGGAAACTATGAAAGATGAAATGATCCTGATCGATGCGTTTTCGCAGATATTCCGCTCTTTTTTTGCGATCCGCCAACTTCTGACCAATTCCAGAGGGGAGCCGACCAATGCCCTCTACGTCTTTACCCGTCTGCTGCTGAAAATCGACGCCGACTATCCCTCTGACTGCGGTGCGCTGCTTTTCGATTGCGGCAAACCGGCGTTCCGCACGGAACTCAACCCTGAATACAAAGCCAACCGCCCCCCCATGCCCGACGCTCTGCGCCAACAGTTGCCGGTGATCCGGGAAATGGCGGAGGCGTTCGGCTGGCCGCTGCTGGAAGAACCGGACTACGAAGCCGACGATCTGATCGGCGCATTTGCGCTCCATACCCCGCGCAATGTGCGGATCGTTTCCAGCGATAAAGACCTCGGACAACTTATCAGCGACCGTATCACCATGCTCGTTCCCGCCCCGCAGAACGGTTTCTCCGTGCGGGATGCCGCCGCATGTCAGGAAAAATTCGCCGTCCCGCCCGAACTTCTGGTGGATTACCTTGCCATTATCGGTGATGCCTCCGACAACATTCCCGGCATCAACGGCCTCGGCCCCAAAGGAGCCGCCGAACTGCTCAACACCTTCGGCAGCATTGATTCCTGGGTCGATACGATCGACGAAACCTTTGCCCAATCCAAATATGGCAAAAAATTGGCAGGAAACGCCCCTCTGCTGAAGAAAAACCAAAATCTGATACGTCTGCGTACCGAATTGCCGGAACGCTTCAGCGACCCCGAAAAACACCTTATCCGCCGACAGCCCGATTGGGCGAAGATACGGACGCTCTGCGAACGGATGGAATTGAAAAGCATCCTGAAAGATCTTCCGCAGGAGTCCATCCCGGCAGAACAGGAAGTTGAGCCGGATCTTTTCTCTTTTGCCGCCGTCCCGGAAGCGGCCCCCGTTGCTCCTCCCGAAGAACCGGGAGAGGCCAAAGAAGAAATGGTGCAGGGTTTGCTCTTTTAACTTGCCGAATACCTAACCGAAAGGAATTTTTATGGGTTTATGTGATGATTTTCTATGCCCTTACTATGGGCAATTACCCTATCAGGAGTATGAACTGCTCAGCCGCTCCGTGCGACAGCTGGAAAATAACCGGAGCGGCCTTTACCCCGGAGACACCTCCCCGTGGCTTCCTCTGCGGGGGATAAAGCCCAATTCGACCCATTTCAAGGGCGTGTGGAACTGGGATAGTGCCTTCCACGCAATGGCCGTCTGCCGCTGGGATGTGGAACTTGCACGGGAACAGGTCCGTATTTTTCTGAATATCCAGGGGGAAGACGGGATGTTCCCCGATGTATGGCGAATGGAGACCAATGAAATTTTCCGTGGATGCTCCAAGCCGCCGGTCTTTCCGTGGGCAGTGTGGGAACTGGAAAAACAGGAGCATAACGAAACCTTTTTGCAGGACTGCCGCAAAGCGTTCCGTAAAAATCTGGAATTCTGGTACAACCGCAGGGGCGGTGCAGAAAATAACGGTCTCTGTCACTATGACGGCGAAAGCAAAGATCCTGAAGAACGGCAGCTTTACGGCGGCTGGGAATCCGGCTGGGACAACTCCCCCCGCTGGGACAACGGCATACAATTCCAGCTGGCGGTCGATTTGAACTGCTATCTGGTTATCGCATACAGGGCGATGGCCCATTTTGCCCGTCTCTCAAATGACGAAGCAGATGCGGCCGACTGGCAGCAGAAAGCCGATTCTCTTGCCCAAAAGATCGAGGAAACATTCTGGGATGAGCAAAGCGGCTGTTATTTCGATTACGATATCCGTAAAAAAGATTTCACCCGTGAAATCACCCCCGCCTCTTTTATGCCGCTTTTTCTCGGGACGGCATCGCCGGAACGGGCGGAAAAAATGGCAGAGATCGCCCGCGAACATATGATGCCGCACTGGCCGTCCGTCAGTTATCATTCCGCCGCTTTCGATCCTGACGGTTACTGGCGGGGACGGGCCTGGCTCAATATTGCCTATTTCGCCCTGAAGGGATTGAAAATGTACGGATTCGATGATATCGCTGATGAGGGGCGCAGAGTCATCCTCGACCGGGTCGCCCGCTCTGCCGCCGGACCTGCGGAAAATTATGACCCCGTGACCGGGGAACCGAGAGGGTTGCCGCACTTCAGCTGGAGCGCAGTCTTCTGCATCAAATTTCTGCAAGACTGGAATACGCCGGAAATTTTCAACACTTGATAATGCCATACGTTTCTTGCACAAGAGACGTCGTTTCCCCCGTCCGTACCCATAGACGATGCAGACATCACAAGAGATCGCACTTGTCACGGCGAAATGCAATGAAGCCGGAAAGCGCCGCCGTACGTCTCTTACGCAAGAAACGCCATTCGTCCGTTCAACCACGGCGGATGCATTGCGAGCCAAGGTCGAAGGGCAATCAAGGCGCGGCAAGGGAACCGTCTCCGCAAAAGCTCCGCCGTGTCAAGGCTGGATCACGTCCGGGTACGACCTGGGGCGGGGTACGCGCTACGCGCGGATTTTTACTTAAAGTTCCGGAGGCTCGAGAGCCCCGCACGGGGCGACAGCCGACCACTACCGAGGCCGACGTTCGGCCGCTCAAGCGGAAAAGCCGGAAGAACCCTCCTGCGAAATGGAACA
>JAFTUS010000018.1 GCA_017466125.1 Lentisphaeria bacterium
AAAGGAACCATTTGTTATGCAAAAGAAATTTATGTTTGTGTTCAGTGCCGGGTTATTCACTCTCATTGCCGTTTCCGGATGCCGGAGTAAAGAACTGCCGCCTCCGCAGTTTACCCATGTGCCGGTTTATGTCGCTGCCCAACAGATCCCGGCAGATGATCAGAATAAAATCCGGAGCAATCCTGTGATGCGGTCTTACGCCATCGGCAGATATGTTGATCCCAACCGTAAATCGGTAATGCACGAACAGCATACCATTTACCGGGAAGAACAGTCTCCCCGCTGGAATCTCATTCCGCAACCTGATGCCGATCCGGTGCTGATGGCACAGAAACAGCGTCAGGAACGCTATGCCAATGCTCTTGCCGGTCAGATCGCTCTGGCTTCCAAAGATATGCGTGATACCCGCAACATGGTTCGCAATGTTCTGGAAAGCCAGCTTTCGCAGGAAACCAAGACCAGAGAATTGCTGCATGTGATCGAAGATCTTAAGAAACGCTACGGCATTGTTTCCGGCAATCTGGTGAAATCCGCAGACTATATCAACAAACTGGAATCTGAGCTGAACAAACTTCAGAAAGAAACTGAACTGCTCAAACTTCAGCTCCGCAGAAAGGGTAATTGAGTATGAGGAAATTTATTGTCCCGGTGATTTTTGCTCTTCTGCTGCTGATTACCGGCATCCACAATCTGGTGCTTTCCGGTAAATGTGCCAAACTTCAGCAGGAACTTATCCGTCAGGATATGCTTCTGCTCAAGCAGTCCAAAATTCTTGCCGTCAATACGGTGCTGCTGAAAACACTTGTATCTGACCGGCAAAACAATAAAACAGAAACCGTCAAGCCCGGAAAGGAGGGACTTAAAATGGATAAAATGCCGTAATGAAAATTTACGGCAACCGTCGCTCCAACAGGCTGTTTTCTCCTGTTGGAGCATCGTCAAGGCGATAAGAAAAACTTATAGAGAGGAACGTGTTATGAATACCATCTCCCCCGAAAAACTGGAAAAACTCGATGTTCTGTATGCCAACGGTCAATTTGCAGGTATTGCCCCCGGAGAATTCAAATATCTTCAGGAAAGTGATATTGATAATTTGATCCGCGAAGCAGAGCAAAACCAGGCAGGCACCTATCAGATTCCTGATAAGTCAACCCGGGAAAGCGTTGATAAACTGCTGGATTCCGGTGTACTGCCGTTCACTCCGGAGGATGCACGATATTTGAGTCTTATGGGCGCAAACTCTCTCATCTGGCTGGTATACAGCAGTAACCGCCATCGGACTTATGTTCTTACGAAACCTCAGCAGAAGCGGATCAGACACCTGATCAACAAAGGTTTTCTGCCGCATATGAGCGATCGTGAGATTGTAATGCTTTCCAAAGAGAAAGCCAATAGACTTATTGAAGAAGGTGAAAACAACGCCCTTTACGAGGAGGAATTTTAAGATGAAAACTTTTTATTTGATTGCCGGTACCAAGGGCGGGATCGGAAAAACATTTATCGCCACCTTGCTTGCGGATATGGCTTTGCAAAGCGGTAAAAAAGTTGTCCTTTATGACTGTGATGATGAAAACCATACTCTGGAGGAGTCTTATCCTGTAAAAATTGAAAATCTCACCGTTAATCCTGTTGCCATTGATTCGGCAAGAGATATGGATTATCCGCTGGATCAAGTCATTAACGATATTATTTCTCAGGAAGAAGCAGACCGGAAGGAAAATTGTTTTTATGTTGCCGACATGAAAGCCGGCACCAGTGCCAGAACCATGCAATGGATGGAAGGTCTTCCTTACGATTGGTTTCTGGAAAAACATATCAGCATAGTGCTTATTGGAGTGGTAACTTCTGAAATTGACAGCGTTGCCACACTTGCCGTCTGGATACGGACATATCTTGACGATATCCGTAACGGGAAACTTCATCTTGTAGTGATAAAAAATGATGTTATGCAGACGGATTTTGACTATTATGATGCAAAACTCCATCCGGCGTTGAAAAATTTGCCTTCAGTCCGTGAGATTGTTCTTCCGGCGATGAGTATTAAATCATTCAAAAACATCCGGGGTAATAAATCCACCGTAGGACAGGTGGCAGGAGGTATAGACAGTGCAGACTTTCTCCTGCCGATGGAGCGTTACCGCTGCCGGCATTACTTTCAGATTGCATCAGAGGCATTGAAAGATGTTTTTGAACCTTTTGAACAGAAAGAGTCAAGTTGAAAATGCCGGAAGAAGCTCTGAATCAAATCATAATGTCTGACCGGGAACTGACAGCTCGACTGATCCGGATGGGAGCAGTTGCCCCGATGGATCTTGACTTGCTCAACGCTGAAAAAGTTGAAGACATCACCTCGGCATTGCCCACGGTGTACGGCTGCCGTTACTCCACAGCTGATGCTTTGGGCAACTCTATAACAGTAGATTGTTATGCTCTTTCGCCGGAAGGTGTCAACCGTCAGTTTTTTCAGGCGATGCAGGGAAAAAGCTTCTCTGCATTTCCTGACCGGTCGATCATTCCGGAGTATTCCCCGGAAGCCTGGAAGGGATTTTTGCAGCAGGATTTCAACGGTATTGACCGGAAAGATCTGCTGCAGCGTTTCCGCCGCTGGGGGATCCCGCTGGAATCAAGACGCGTGCAGTATGGTTTTGGTAAAATCAATACGATTCATGAACTCAGAGCCGAAGATATACTGAAAAGAGATCAGCAGGATCTGCTCTCCCGTCTGGTCAGGATGGGAGTTGTGGAACCGCTGGATCTGGAACGTATCAGCATAAAAGAAGCTGATAAGATCATTCGTAATCTTCCTGCTCTGACAGAATCGGAAATCATTTGGAAAGGAGAAAAAGACTATGAACGGAAATATTTCATAAATCTGGCGGAGTTCCATATTTCCAACCGTGGGACAGCTCAGGATTTTCATCCTGAACTGGATGATCCGGTAAGCGACGATGAGTTACGTACCCCAAGATACGAACAGGCACAGGCAAGAAACGACGTTTCATATGACAGTGACTTACACGGTCCCAATGTCCGTGCCGGAGCCCATACACTTCATATGCAGGAACGTTTATTTTTCTCCCAAAATGAAGGTGTGGAAGAAAAAATCGTGCATCGCCGAGAGGAAATTACAGGCGGTTATGCCTGGCTGAATTACTTTCGGCAGAATCAGCAGGAGGCATTGCCTAACGGCAGTACAACTGCCTTGCGTAATGCTTTCAAAAACTGGGGTATTCAACTCAAACGGGGAAATTTGGAACTGGGATTTGCCAAAAGCGTAACAACAAACAGAAAGGAGGCACAATTAAGTTATTATAAGGTTTTGTTTTCCAAGGTCGTCAACGCCGGTATCGCAGAAATGATGCCCAAACAGGATTGGTATAATCTTGACCTGAAAAAAGCAGAAGCCTTTGCCGCAAAAATTCCAATGCTTCCGGAAATGGAGCATCCGGGGGAATGGCTGGATTTCTTTCGCAGTCCGGCTCCCCGAACTCCCGCAGAAATAGCGTTGCTGGAGGCTCGTTTCTATGAAGCGGGAATTTATTTTGATGAAAAAATGATTGTAACTGCATTCCCGAAAATACCGGGCAGCGGTTCAAAAACGAAAGGAATTCAAACTATGCAAGATATTACTGTTGATGATTACAAGAAAATGATCGGTCGTCTTACGGCATCCGGCAAAATGGAACGCATGGGAGCGGAAGAGTTCAAAAATCTTACTCTTGAAGATGCCAGAGATTATGTCCGCGGATTTGACGCTCCGGCATCGGATAAGCAGAAAGTTCTGCTCCGTTCCATGTATGATGAGGGCAGACTGGATATCAAGGAAAAAGATATTGATCTACTTTCCCGGCAGGAGGCAAGTTTTGTTATTGATCATGCTCCCAAGCAGGAAATTTCCAAAGAAAAACCGGAACATCCGATGGAAGATGATACCCGCAAAGAGTTGCGGCGGTTGATTGACAACGGAGATACTCCGCAAATCCCGTATTCCCGTTTCAACAATCTTTCGGAAGAAGAAGCCCGCAGCAAAATTGATCAGGTTTACGCCCGCCGTCCGGCTACGGAAAAGCAGAAGGAGTTTATTAGAGAAGCTCTGGAAAAGAAATCATTTCCCCCTGCTGCAATGCGTGAACTCTTCAAAAAGCCGACAATAACTCCGGCAGACGTGGAAAGTCTTAATCAGTTGCAGGCAACGAAATTGATCGGCTCTCTGCCGGCGACAGAAAAACAGATCGAAGCGGTCAAACAGCTTGTGGAAGACAAACGTATTGAACCTTTGGCAAGTTATGATCTTTCGGCGGCTGATGCCAATAGAATTTTGAACAAAGCCTATCGGGAAGCTGCGGAAATCGATCCCAATGGCCCTGCTACCAAACGACAGAAAGAGGCTTTGGAAAAACTTTTGGCAGATAAACAACTCCCTGCTGAAATCACTCCGGAAAAGATCAAAGACATTTCTTTTGCTGAAGCCGGGCAACTTTTGGAAAACTCTCCGGCAACTCAGGCTCAAAAGGATATGATCGGTCGGTTGGTGCATGAGGGTAAACTTACAGCCATCCCCAGAGAGGATTACAGTAATCTGAACCGGAAGACCGCCAGTCTGCTTATTGATATTGCCAACGGCAAGCGTCCGGAAAGTGAGATGCCTAAGTTCAATGAAGTGGAACGCCCGCCTACCGAGGCACAGATGAAACTGCTGGAAGAATTGCGGGAAAAAGGAAAAATTCAGGAAATTCCGGAAAATCTTACCCGCAACACCGCAAGTCAGCTTATCAATGACTCTACAGCAGGTGAACCGCTTGCTCCTCAGCAAATGGCGATCATTGAACGTAAAATTGCGGAAAACAAGATCCCCAATCTTTCCGAAGAGGACAAGGCAAAACTTACTCAAAAAGATTTTGCCCGTTTGATGAAGGAAAGCAAGAGCGTTGCTCCGGAGAAAACACCCGAAAAAGCTCCGGAACAGCAAGCCCCGGAAAAGGGAAAGAACAAAGAAAAGGCTCATAACGCACCCGGCATGAGCCGCTGAAATCATAAAACGCCGCCTGTCTGCAATGGCAGGCGGCATATATCAATGGAGATTTTATGTCACAACAACCAAATTCTCAAAGAGATCATATTACCTTACGCAATGCCGTTATATCCTGTATAATGGAAAATCCTGTCGGCAGAGATAAACTGCTGGAAATTCTCTCCTCTTACGACAATTGTGGAGCTGAAAATGATATTTTTTACGCTCTGCTTTTAAAAATGGAGTTACAGCAGAGGTCGTTGGAAATGCTTGATACCAAACACCGGGAGTTTTATAAAACGCTCCGGAGTGACATTCAGAGCATATTGGGAGACGAAATTCAAAAAATGAATGAACTTCTTTCCACACAACAGGTTATTTTCCGGTCTCAGTTCCGCCGTCTTTTGGCATTGCATCGTGAAACTTTTTTGATCCGTGTACTGATTTACGCAGCCGCAATCATCGTTTGTGCCTTTATCGGTATCGGTGCTTTCGGATTCTATAAACTTTTTGTATAACGGTGGCGTATGTCTGTACTTGATCGGGAAATTATGAATTTTGAGGGTAACTCCTGGACTACCCGTGATGCGGCAACCGGATTGATGTGTTTCGGAATGACCGGTTCCGGCAAATCTTCCGGTCCGCTCCGCAGTATTGCATTGAAATTTCTGGAATACGGTTACGGCGGAATTGTTTTTTGTGCCAAACCGGATGAGTGTGACACCTGGATTGATTATGCAAAGGAAACCAAACGGGATAAAGATATTATCAAGCTCAGTCAGGAAACTTTTTGTTTTCTGGATTATGAGTTCTCCCGTCCGGCAGAAGCCGGTGGCGGTCAGGTGGAAAATGTAGTCAATATCTTTCTTGAAGTCGTCAAAATCACCAAAGATAAAAAGTCCGGAGGCACTTCTGACGAATATTGGCAGAATGCGATAAAACAGTTTCTCCGCAACACGATTTCTCTTCTGGTGATGGCTCAAGAGGCGGTAACGCTTCCCAATATCAAAGCTGCCATCGACAGTTCTCTGCGGGATAATTCTATTGCGGAACGGCTTAAAAACTATTTGAAGGAGTTTAAGGATGCCTGTTACTCTGACTTTGAAAATATCAATGTCGATCAAGAGAATTTCTCCGATTTCATTGCTGATTTTGAGCAGGATATCCGGAAAAACCACGCTAACAGCAGTGATTTTTCCGATGCAGTCATTGCCGCATCCAAAGATTACTGTACCAAACTTCTTTTGAAAGCAATCTATTTCCGGCAGGATGACACCCCGGATTATGAGTTAGCATACAACTATTTCCTTGTCGAGTTTCCGCAACTTGATGAACGTACCCGCAGTAATACCATATCATCTTTTACGGTGTTGGCAGACTCCATGCTTCGTGGCGAATTTCTCCGCTGTTTCGGAGCCAAAGAGAGTACACTTGTAATGGAAGACCTCTACCGTAAAGGAAAAATTCTGATTGTGGATCAGGATGTCAAACGCAACGGTATTGTCGGACAGATGACAGCGGCTATCGTCAAACTCTGTTTTGAAAAGATGATTGAACGGCGGGAAGATATTTCTGATCCCAATGCACGGCCGGTTTTTCTCTGGGGGGATGAGTGTCAGTTTTTTGCCATCGATTACGACCAGAAATTCCAGACCACAGCCCGTTCTTCCCGGACATTGACCGTATATGCCACCCAAAACCTTGATAATCTTTATGATGGTTACGGCAAAGAAAAAGCCAATTCACTTCTGGGAAATCTCGGAACAAAAATATTCTGTCAGAATGGCGACCATACCACCAATAAATGGGCCGCAGACAGTATCGGGCAGGAAGTTTTACGCCGTCACAGTCAGAACATCGGGGACAGTAAATCCGGTGGGATGAAGGGGGATTACAGTAAATCCGACAACTACTCCGAAGGCTGGTCGGAACAAAAAGATTATAAAGTCGATATTATCCAGTTCACCACCTTGCAGACCGGCGGTCCCCGTGGTCAATGCCAGGTCGGATACATCTTCTGGCAATCCGGTCGGGTGTTGAAAAATGGTGATGTTTATGTCCGTTCAACCATTAAACAGAAATGCCGGAAAGTATGCGGAGCAAAGTTTGAACGCCATTGCCCTCCTGTACCGAAAGCCGGAACCAAAGAAGAGAAAAAGGGCTTCCGGCTCTATGGTTACGACTGGTTGACTTTTGCAATTTGCATTATCTGCACCGGCATTGCCATCGGCGGCTTTTACCTTATTTATACGGAACAGGATCACTTTTTATTGCCAATTCCCGAAATCGGGATCATAACCGTGGCAACGATTCTTTTGTGGTTTATCGGTATCGGATTGGATACGATGCTGGCTTCAATCGGTATTATTCTGGAAAATGTATGGTGTCTGCTCCGCCGTAAGAGCCGTAAAAAGTGCAAAGTTATCAATCGTGTTCCTCTGATCGTCATTACCTGGCTGTATCTGGGATTTTCTCTGGCATTGGCAGTTTATCTGCAAGATTGT